>CAZGLU010000320.1:0-4841 GCA_964526095.1 uncultured Anaerolineaceae bacterium
GAGGGCGTCCCGCGCCTGACGTTGGTCGCGGAATGGGCGCTGGACGAGGCGGATGCCGCCGCGCCGCTGACGCTCCGCCCGCTGCTCGCGTGGGAGGATGGGGCGTTGGCCTCGCGCGACCGCCCGCAGCGCGCGCTGCCGCTGTCCCTCGATGGGTGGGATTGACCGCGCCCGGTCGCCGGGTGGGAGGCTGTTATGCTGAGATGGATCGCCGTTGCCCTCGCCGTGCTCGTCCTCATGGCGGCGAGCGTGATCCCGCCCGCCCGGTCGGGCGCTGCGCCGGACGCGACCCCGCCATTTGCCTCGCTGGCCGTGATCGCGTTCGCGGACGGTGGGGGCGGCCCGGCTGAGTTCGGCGTGTACCTGGGGCACGGGCTGGTGCTGACCAACTGGCACCCCTGGACCGTGTTAGGCCAGGTCTACATGAAGGACGCGCGCCCGTCGCCTGCGCGGGAGGTCCCGGAGTACGACGCCGACGGGCGGGCCGATCCGGGCGAGCGCGCGCTGACCCTCGCGGACTGTGGAACAGTCCTCCTGCCAGTGGGCGAGGCGGACGAGACGTGCATCCCCCTCGCGCGGATCGCCGGGGCGGGCTTCGTCTTCCCGCTGGCCGGGGCGCGCTCCATGGCCGACCTCGACCCGGCGGGGATCGCGGCGACGGACCCGATCCATGTGCAGCGATTGCTGTACGCCAGCCAGGAGTACGACATCGCGCTGTTTCAGGTGGACGAGCGTGCCGTGCGCGCCCTCGGCGTGCCGCCCGCGCGCCTCACGATGGCCCCTAACGGCGCGGGCCAGCCGGTGCAGGCCCCGACGATCGCCCCGCCGCACCTGATCGACGGCGTGCTGCGCAGCGGCGAGCCTGTCTTCCTGCCGGAAACTGAGCAGCCCGCGCTGCCCGGCCCGTGGCGTGTCCGGTCGCTGGTGCTTCAGGCGCCGGACTACGTCCCGCCCGGCAGCCCGATCTTCGCGCTGGACACCGGCCACCTGGTCGGGCTGGCGTGGCGCGCGGAGCAGGACGAGACGTGGGTCACGCCTGCCGCGACCTGGATCCACGCCCTGTTTGCCGCCAACGACGCGATACGCAGCGAGGCGCTGGCCGCCGTGCTGGATGCCGCCGTGACCGCGCCCGTGGACGCGCCGCCCACGCTCGGTGACCCGCTGATCCCTGCGCTCGGCAATGCGGGCATCGACGTGCAGCACGTGGCGCTGCGGCTCGACCTCAATCCCGAGACCGGCGCGCTGGCCGGTGTCGCCACGCTGCGCACCCGCGCGACGCTTCACCAACTCGCGTCCTTCAGCCTGGACGCCCTCGATCTCGACGTGCAGGCCGTGACGGTGGACGGCGCCCCGGCGCCCTACGTCGCCAAGCCGGGCAAGCTCGTGATCCAGCTCCCCGCGCCCCTGGACTACGGGACGGTGTTCGAGGTCGAGGTGACGTATTACGCCACGCCGCAGCCGTATCGCAGCACGTATATCCCCTTCTTCGACATCGGCCTGCTGCACCGGGGGGGGCGGCTGTTCGCCTTTAACGAGCCGGACGCCGCGCGCACCTGGTTCCCGATCAACGACCACCCGCGTGACCGCGCCCCATACGACTTTTACCTGCGCGTTGATGCCTCCTATCAGGCGATCGCCAACGGCGCCCTGGTGGAGACGCTCGACAACGGCGACGGGACGCACACCTTCCACTGGCAGATGGTCGAGCCGATGGCGAGCTACCTCGCGACGGTGGTCGTGGGCCGCTACGCGACGATCCTCGACAAGACGCCGGACGGCATCCCGATCCTTCATTACGTCTACCCCGGCCAGGAGGCGACCGCGCGCGACGTATTCAGCTACACCGGCGACGCGCTGTTGACCCTGCGCCGCTACTTTGGCCCGTACCCCTACGCCGGTTACGGGCATGTCGTCGTGCCGCATCAGGGCGTCGCGCTGGAGACCCAGTCGCTCACGACGCTGCCGGACGCGGTGCTGAACACCGACGAGGCCGGGGCGTTCATCATCATCACGCACGAGCTGGCGCACCAGTGGGTCGGCAACGCCGTGCCCCTGGCGAGCTGGTCGGATATGTGGCTCAAGGAGGGGCTGGCGACCTACGCCGAGTGGCTGGCCCTGGCCGACCGCTACGGGGAGAGCGCCGCTACGGCGGCCCGCGCGACCTCCGAGCAAACGTTGTTCACCGACCGCCGCACCTCGCCGCTGATCGCGCCCGCCCCCGGCGACCTGCTCGGTGTGGCAAGCTACGACAAGGGCGCGTGGTTGATCCACATGCTGCGCAGGCAGATCGGGGACGACGCGTTCATGACGCTGCTGCGGGAGTTCGTCGCGACCTTCACCGACCGCCCCGCCTCGTCGCTGGACTTCTGGCGGCTGGCCGAGGAGGTCAGCGGGCAGGACCTCGGCTGGTTCTTCGATCAATGGCTCCTGCAAGGGGGCATCCCGCAGATGGTGCTGTACTGGTCCGCGACGGATGTCGGCGCCGACGTGCTGCTGTGCCGGTCTGGTCCGGGGCAGTACCACTTCAACCTGCCGCTGCACTTTTCCGACGCGGACCAGGGCGTGACGGTCTCGCTCGCCATCGGGCCGGACCTGCCGCGTACGTCCCTGTCGCTGGGCTTCGTGCCGGAACGCCTCACCGTGGACCCCGACCAGACGGTGCTGGCGCAGGTGCAGGTACAGAACATCGCGGCCCTGCCCGACGCCTGCCCGGCTGCGGCGGGGTAGGGCGCGGCCTAGCTCGGGCTGAAGAAGCCCGAGGGCGCGCGGCTCAGGGCGTAGAACGCGCGCAGCCGGCCCTCCCACTCGTCCGTCACGAAGTCGGTGATCACGAAGCCCGCGGGCAGCACCGTCATGAGCACGTTCCGCACGTGCTGGCGCCAGCTTTGGACCAGTTCCGGCGCCTCGTCGGCCAGCACGCCCATGTTCACCGGGATCTCCAGCAGCAGCGAGTTGGCGTCCGACAGGATCTGCGGCTGGTCGGGCACGGGGAAGCCGTCCACCACCTGCGTCGGGTTGATGATCTGCGCGTTGCCGTCGAGGTAGTGGTGCAGGCGCAGCAGCCCGCGCCGCCCCGCGAGCCGTTCCTCGACGCGGCGGTTGGTCACCCACCAATCGACCATCAGGCGGTCGGTGGTGCCTACCGGATGGCCGTTCGCTCCGTAGAAGTCCGTCACGTAGCGATCGGTGATCGCG
This sequence comes from uncultured Anaerolineaceae bacterium, assembly GCA_964526095.1. Classification (GTDB taxonomy): domain Bacteria; phylum Chloroflexota; class Anaerolineae; order Aggregatilineales; family Aggregatilineaceae; genus Aggregatilinea. The sequence continues at coordinate 3,196 of CAZGLU010000320.1, forward strand.
CCGAGCAGGTGCAGGCTCAGGTGCGCGTAGGTGCTGTTGAGCGGATCGAGCATCCAGGTGATCAGGCGGATGCCCTGGCGCGTGGCGAAGTCGCGCTGCGCCAGCAGCAGGCGGTACGCCACGTCGTGCTCGCGGTAGTCCGGGCGCTCGCCGAGGACTGGTGTCACCATTTTCAGGTTCGCCATCGCGGGGCGCTTCGGGTCGCTGATGTCCGTCCCCAGGAAGCTGATCGACACGCCGACCAGCTCCGCGCCGTCAAATGCGCCCAGGACCAGCCCGCCGTTCTCCGCCAGCACGACCAGCGCGGGCTGCTCGAAGCGGATCGGCTGTGCGTCGAACGCGGGATCGGACTGGAACGCTGCCGCCGCAACCAGTTCGTCGGGTTGTGTCAGTTTGCGGATGTCCATGCTTTCCCTTCCCTACCCAATGCTTAATACTGATCCACAGTCGTCCAGGGTGATTCAGAATCTACGCGAACTGAAGACGCCCTCCCGGGAAAAGGGTCCGGGCACTACGGCTTGATTCGACCGGTGAAACGGACCGGGGGCGGGGGGATAACCCGCGCCACACAGAGGGACTATCCGGTTGTCGAGGGGCCGCGCGCAGCCGCGTGGACCGGCGGGACCCTACGGCCTAATACGACCGCCGCCACATGAAGCGGGCCAACTCCGGCAGATAGTGACGCTGGGGCATGTACGTCAGCAGCGTGTCCTCGAAGCGCACCGGACGCACCCCGCAGTAGTCGTACAGGTTGCCGAGCTTGGCCGTGCGGTTCCCGGCCAGGATGTCGAACCACTGCGGCGTCATCGGCCAGCGTGGTACGACGCGGTTCATCAGCCCGGTGATGGTCCGCAGCACGTGCGGCGCCACGGGCACGATCACCCGGTGCGCCCCGGAGACGCGCATCACGGTGCGGATCATCTCGTGGTAGCTGACGTACTCCGCCCCGCCGATCTCGATCGTCTGGTCGATCAGGTCGATGCTTTGCAGGCTGTGCTCCAGCGCGGCGACCAGGTCCTTGACGTAGATCGGGTGCAGCAGGCTGTCGCCCTTTCCCGGCTGGAGGAAGAACAGCGGGTTCGTGCGCAAGAGCATCGCGATCCCGTTCACGAAGCGGTCTTCCGGGCCGAAGATCACGCCGCAGCGCAGGATCGTGTACGGGATGCCGCTGTTGCGCACCAGCGCCTCGACCTGCCCCTTGACGCGCATCAGCAGGTAGGCGGACGACGGCTCGGCCCCCAACTGGCTGAGGAAGTAGATCCGCCCGATGCGCGCCGAGCGGGCGGCGGCGATCAGGTTACGCGTGCCCTGCAGGTCGATCTGCTCCAGGTCGCGGCGGCGTCCCCACCACTGCGCGCTGGCGAGGTGGAAGACGGAATGCACGCCCTGCATCGCCCGGTGCAGGCTGCTGGCGTCGGCCAGATCCCCGACGATGATCTCGACGCTCTCCGGCCAGCCCAGGCGCGCCAGCCGCCCCTCGCGGCGCGGCTCCGCCAGCACGCGGACCGGCCACCCGGCTTCTGCAAGCTGCGGGGCGAGGTAACGCCCGACCAAACCCGTAGCGCCCGTAATCAGGATCATATGCTCGACTGCCTCCGGCGCGAGATCGGAAGAGCGTCGTGTAGGGAAAGAGTGTAGGATAGGGT
>CAZGLU010000321.1:0-401 GCA_964526095.1 uncultured Anaerolineaceae bacterium
TTGATCGGGTTGCGCTTGAACGGCCTGGCCGACGAGCCGACCTGCCCCGCCCGGAACGGCACGGCCCACTCCCCGAACGGCGCCCTTTGCAGCACGCGCAGGTCGAGCGCCAGCTTGTGCGCGCTCCCGGCGACCCCTGCCAGCGCGTTGATCACTAACCAGTCCTGCTTGCGCGGGTAGACCTGCGTGCTCACCGGGAAGGCCGCCAGCCCTAGCTGCTGCATCACGTGGACCTCAAGCTGCGCCGCCGTCCAGCCTGTGCCATGCAGCAGCTCACCGTACGACGCGCCGGACCCCACAGCCCCCTTCAGACCCTTGCCGCGCAGGCCCCGGCGCACGCGCACCAATTCGTCCCAGTCCATCCACAGGTCCTGGGCGTACTGCGCCAGCCGGTACCCCAC
>CAZGLU010000321.1:411-4835 GCA_964526095.1 uncultured Anaerolineaceae bacterium
GCCACCGGCAGGCCGATGTCGAGGCGGCGGGCGAGCTCCTCGCCGAACGGCACGTCGAACGCGCCGAGGTTGGGGCCGTACTTGACCATGCCGTCGGCGGCCCGCACCCCGCCCGCGATCGCGGCGGCCGCGCCCACGCACACCGCGTCGGGCGCGGTGTCGCGGAGCATCTGGTGGGCGAACCCGGCGAGCTGCGCGGTGAGCGCCTCCAGCAGCTCCCGCAGCGCGCCAAGGATCAGGCCGAGCGCCTCACGTATGCGCAGCACGTCTGCGTTGTCCTCGATGTCGGCGCTGGTCGCCCCCAGGTGGAGCGCCCCACCCCCGACCGGGCACTGTGCGGCGAACACGCGTAGCTCGGCCATCAGGTCATGGTGGATCTGCGCCTCCAGCGCGTCGGACTGCGCCAGGTCGATCTCGCCCTGGTGCGCGCGGATATCGTCCGCTTGCTCCTGCGTGATCAGCCCTGCTGCCGCCTGCGCCGTTGCGAGCGCGGCCCACACCTGCCGCCACAATGCGCGCTGGTGGTGCAGGCTCCAGATGCGCCGCATCGCGTCGCTGCCGTAGCGCCATGTGAACGCCGACAGGTATGTGTTGTGGTCAAACGGTTCCATGTGGCCCTCCCCCCGTGCGCGGCTGCTAGGTGTGGCTCGCATTATACCGGGCCTTGCGCTCCGGGTCCCTGGGCGTGTGCCATCCTGGGACTTATGGACTAATCCAAACCGGTCAATGGGCTGATGCGCCCCGAAACAGGTTGGGGTATGGTTGCAGAACGGTTAACCCTACGGGGCCTGTATGGGCCAACAACTGAAAGGCTTTTGGGTCGTATTCGTTAGCTTGACAGTAAAGACGAATCCATGTTTGACTGAAAATTGAACGTAGACGTCGGGTGAGTTTGGCGTCCTGTTAGGCTGTTCTGGGACAGAGTGGGATTGGTATGCGGTTGGAGCCGCCAAGGAGACGTCTATGCCAACATCAACGATTGAGGTCGGTCGCGTGCTACGGGTAGGCCGAGGCTGGGCTGATGTCTCGGTCAACCGTAAGACACGCCGGGTGCGCCTGCGGGCTGAGCTGCCGGTGCGCGTAGGTGGCTACCTCAAGATCGTGCAGGATCAGGCCGTTGGTTCGCTGGCCGGCCCGTACAGAACACGCTAAAACACCCTGACGGGCCGCCGGGTACGGCGGGCGCCCGTCACCCCCGGTCGCGTTAATGCGACCGCCCTCCAACTGGTTTCTTCAGGCTTATGCTTTGAGTTGTCCCGGCGCGAGCGCTCGCGCCGGGAGCCGTTTCCCCTGCCCTATCACATCCCGCCCCAGGATGCGCTACAATTAAGGTAGCACCACATTGGATCCGTTGCTGACTTCTGCTCTGAACGAGGATGCGTCAAATGGAAGCTGCAAACCCGGTCCTGGCCGACGAACGAGAGGCCCTCCGCACCATGCGTGACAGGAAAGCGCGCGCCCATCTGGAACAGTATGCGCCGGTCTGGCTCGTGGAAGAGGAATACGACGCCGAAAATAACGCGTTGATGTTCAGCGTCGTCTTCCACCATCCGAGGTACCGTTGGATCAAGCGCCGCTACCGCTACGATGGGGTCGGCGATGTGCTGTACTACTTCGGGCAGGTCATGATACCGGAGGATGAGGCGCTCGATATCGAGGTCACCGAGCCGTACATCCCCGCTGTGATGGTGAACACGCTTGACTCGTACGGCGGCTAGTGCATCCCTGGCCGGGCAGCACGCGATCAGACTGCCCGGCCTGCTAACTGGCTGGCATTTTTGCGCGATCAACCCTTGTCAGCGCGCGCGGCCCTTGCTATAATGCCGCCCAGTTGAACAAACACAATGCCACCCTAGCTCAATCGGCAGAGCAAACGCTTCGTAAGCGTTAGGTTATGAGTTCGACTCTCATGGGTGGCTCACCCCGGTGCCCCAGTTGCGAAGCAATCTGTGGGCACTTGTTTTGTGGCGTGCTTGCCCTGTGGAGGAGGTCCGATGGCCGCTGAGGCTCCCCACCCTACCCCTGTCGTCATCGGCGTTGCGGGCGGCTCCGGTTCCGGTAAAACGACCGTATCGACCGCGATCCTGGAGCGTGTGGGCACGGAGCACATCGCCTACCTCGAGCACGACGCCTACTACAAGGACCTCCCCGCCATCCCCCGCACGCATGGCATCATCAACTTCGACCATCCGGACGCCCTGGAAACCAGCCTGCTGATCGAGCACATTCAGCAGTTAAAGGCGTGGCAGTCGGTTGCGGTCCCCGTCTACGACTTCACCACCTACGCCCGCACGGATCAGGTGCGCATCGTCCAGCCGCAGCCGATCATCCTGGTCGAGGGCATCCTCGTTTTCGCGGAACAGGAGCTGCGGTCGCGCTTCGACGTCCGCATCTTCGTGGACACCGACGCCGATCTGCGCTTCATCCGTCGGCTCACCCGCGACATAAACGAGCGCGGGCGTACGGTGGACTCCGTCGTGTCGCAATACCTGGAAACGGTCCGCCCCATGCACCTCGAGTTCGTGGAGCCGAGCAAGCGCTATGCGGATGTGATCATCCCCCAGGGTGGCAAGAACCTTGTAGCGATTGAGATGGTCGCGGCGCGGGTGCGCAGCCTGCTTGACGCAGCCGGACACCGACCGGGTGCCTGAGCCTGCCCGGCTGGCGGCTGTTCCCCCTCACGGCGCGGGGTTCCCCGTTGACGCCCCTTCCCCGCGCGTGCTATACTCGCGGGCATACATGCTCCGAAAGACGGTGACGGAGAGGAGTACGCGGCACGGCGCTGCCAGAGAGTGCGGGTCATCGGCTGTAAGCCTGCACAGCACACCACCGCGGAAGGTCGCTCCTGAGTTGGCCCGCTGAACCGACAGAGTAAGCAGGCCCGGCTTGCGCCCGTTAGCGCGCCCATGAGCGCCCCACCGCCAACTGGCGGCGGGGAAGCAAGGTGGTACCGCGAAAGCCTGCCCTTTCGTCCTTGTATGGCGAGAGGGCATTTCTGTTTATGGAGATGGGGAACTGTGCTGTGACGATGACGGATAACGATACGACCGGCTTCTATGACGCCGTCGCGGATGCGTATCACCTGTGGTATCGCGACTGGGAGTCCGAGTTGGAGCGCGAAGGGTTGAACCTTCGCCGCTACTTCCGCGAGCATGAGGTCCAGACGGTGTTAGACGCCTCCTGCGGCCCCGGCACGCAGGCCATCGCCCTCGCTCGCCTCGGCTATGATGTGACGGCGGCGGACCCCAGTGCCGGGCTGTTGGCTCGCGCCCGGCAGCACGCGGCGGATTACGGCGTAATCGACCGCCTGACGTTCGTGCAGTCCGACTTCCAGAACCTGCCGCGCCTGGTGGAGGGGCCGTTCGACGCGGTGCTGACGAAGGGCAACGCCCTCCCCCACCTGCTCCGCGACGACCAGATCGAGGAGGCGCTACTCGTCTTCCACGAGCTGCTGCGGCCCGGTGGGTTGCTCCTGATCGGCATGCGCGACTTCGAGCCGCTGCTGGAAGATCGCCCGCGCTTCTGGCCGGGCCGTGTCCACGACGAGCCGGAGGAGCAGATCATCACCTTTGACCTGTGGGACTGGGACGACGGCCCGCCGGTGACGGTGACCGTCAGTAACTTCGTGGTGCGCGGCGCGGGCAATGCCTACCGCGTCACCAAGCATCCGGTAGTCTTCCGGGCACTCACTGCCGAGGAAGTTGAGGTCGTCTTGCTGGAGCTTGGGTTCAAGGACATTCAGATCAGGCCGGATCGGTGGGAAGTGCTGATCTCGGCAGTGAGGCCCGAAGAGTAGCGGATGCGGAAGACAGGGGGTGATCAACATGTGGCTTGTTGGTGTGCCTATCTGGGTTGTGTGTGGTTGGGTTGTTTGATGACTACACGAAATGCATAGCGACCCACCTCCTGGTCGCTCCTGTCCGCCGTTTAGCAGTAGCACGCGTATTGAGGACGCCATGACATCGGATAAAACCCCAACGACCAAGGAAATGCCCGCCATCTTCGACTTCCACGAGGCCGAGAGGCGCCTCTATCAGTGGTGGGAGCAGCAGGGCTGGTTCAAGCCGGAGGTCCGCCCCGACGCCGACCCGTTCGTGATCGCGATCCCGCCGCCCAACGTCACCGGCGCGCTGCACAACGGCCACGCCATGTTCGTGAGCCTGGAGGACCTCATGATCCGCCACGCCCGCATGAAGGGCCGTGCCGCGCTGTGGATCCCCGGCACGGACCACGCCGGGATCGCGACGCAGCTTCAGGTCGAGAACATGCTGCGCGCCGAGGGCACCAGCCGCGAGCAGGTCGGCCGCGAGGAATTCCTGCGCCGCACCTGGGAATGGAAACGCAAGTACGGCGGGCGCATCGTCGACCAGTTGCGCCGCCTGGGCGCAAGCTGCGACGGGGACCGCGAGCGGTTCACGCTTGAC
>CAZGLU010000322.1:0-4832 GCA_964526095.1 uncultured Anaerolineaceae bacterium
CGCAGCGAACCGGCCCGCTGCCCTGCGCCTCAATCCCGCGCGATGCGGTAGCCCAACCGGCGCAGCGCGCGCTCGTCGCGGCGCCAGTTCTTCAGCACCTTGACCCACAGCTCCAGGTAGACGCGCGTGCCCAGGAACGCCTCGATCTCCTCGCGCGCCTGCTGGCTGATCGTTTTGAGCATCCCGCCGTGCTTGCCGATCACGATGCCCTTGTGCGAGTCGCGCTCGACGTAGATCGTCGCGCTGATGTAGGTCATATCGGCGCTGCGTTCCTTGAACTCGTTGATCTCGGTCGCCACGCCGTGCGGGACCTCCTGCTCAAGGTTGAGCAGCACCTGCTCGCGGATCATCTCGGCCACGATGTCGCGCACCGTCGTGTCTGAAAGCTGGTCCTCCGGGTAGTAGCGCGGGCCGCGCGGCAGCCGTTCGACCAGGCGGGCCAGCACCTCCGGGACGCCGGTGCCGTCCTTGGCGATGGTCGTCAGCCACTCGGCGGAGGGCGCAAGCTCCTGGTAGCGCTGAACGTGCGCCTCAAGTTTCTGCGGGCTGGGCAGCAGGTCCACCTTGTTGAGGACCATCAGCACGGGCGTGACGCCCTCCGCCCGCCGGACGAGGTCCGCGATGCGGCGGTCCTCCGGGCCGGGCGGCTCGCTCACATCCACCACCCACAGCACCACGTCTGCATCCTTCAGCGCGTCCACGGCGACGTTCACCATGAACTCGCCCAGCGGCGTGCGCGGGTTGTGGATGCCCGGCGTGTCTACGAAGATGATCTGCACGTCGTCGCGGGTCAGGATGCCGAGCTGGCGCAGGCGGGTCGTCTGCGGTTTGGGGCTGACGATGGCGATCTTCTCCCCGAGGATCGCGTTCATCAGCGTGGACTTGCCCACGTTCGGGCGGCCCACCACGGCCACGAAGCCGCTGCGGTGATCCTCCGGCAGCGCGTCTTCGTCGGGCAGCATGTCAAGCAGGTCGTCGGGCTGGTCAGACATCGCGCTTCCTCATATCTCGCGCCAGGCGGTCGCGGTCACACGTTGAGCTTAAACGGGTTGAAGTCGGTGCCCCGGTCGAAGTAGTCCTCGCGCTCCGCCGCTTTGAGCAGGCCGACGATGCGGTACGTGAGCGGCGTGAGCAGCACCTCGAAGCCGACCTTCAGAATGTAGTTCGTCACGATCAGCGAGGCGAGGATCTCCGGCGGGAAGACGCCGAGCGCGGTCGCGATCAGCATGAACGCGGTGGTGTCCACGGCCTGCCCGACGAGCGTGCTGCCGATGGTGCGCGTCCACAGCCAGCGCCCCTCGGTCCAGACCTTCATCTTCGCCAGCACGTAGCTGTTCGAGAACTCGCCCAGGAAGTACGCGACGAGGCTGGCGACGATCAGGCCGCTGACGCCGCCCAGGATCGCGTCGTAGGCATCCTGTCCGGCGTAGCCCTGCCATTCGCCCTCGCCGGGCAGCACCCCGGCCAGCCACACGAAGAAGCCGAGCAGCACGTTCGCCCCGAAGCCCGCCCAGATCACGCGGCGCGAGCGCCGATAGCCGTATACCTCGGTCAGCACGTCGCCGAAGATGTAGCTGATCGGGAAGACGAGCGTCCCGGCGTCGAAGGCGAGCGCGAGCGGCCCCAGGCTGGCCCGCAGGTCGATGATCTTGGCGCTGCTGAGCAGGTTGCTGATCAGCAGCACCGTCACGAACAGGGCCATGATCAGGTCGTAATAGCGGTATTGGCGGGGGAATGCTTGTACGCTCATGCCGCCGATTGTAGCACACGGCGCCCGAAAATGGGACGCCGGCCGCCGGGCGTGTGGCCCGGCTCAGGCCGGGTCAGGCAGCCGCGCGCGGATGCGGTCCCACATGCGGCAGAAAGAGCACTCCCCGTCGTTGGTGGTGGGCTGCTCGCAGCGCGGGCAGGTGTGCAGCGTCAGGTCCTCGCGGACGGCGTCGAACAGGCCGCGTTCCTCGCGCGCCTGCAAAAAGCGCAGGTAGAACTGGAGCTTGGCGCCGGGACTCTCCGCCTCCAGGCTGTTGAGGAGTTCCTTGTTGCGCGTGGTGGTCGCGCCCTCGGCGTGCGGGCACTCGTCGTAGATGTAGTCGATGCCGCGCACGATGCAGTACGCCGCCATCTCGCGCTCGTAGAAGCGGAACAGCGGCTTGACCTTGCGCGCCAGCCGGGGGTGGGAGGGCGGCAGCACCGGACCCTGCCGCGCGAGGTAGTCCACCGACCAGTACAGCGTGTTGCCGAGCAGCACCGCCGCCTCGTCGTCCAGGTTGTGCCCGGTCGCCAGCACGTCGTAGCCGTGGTCGAGCGCGACGCGGTTCATGATGTGCCGCTTTGTCAGCCCGCAGACGGAGCACGGTTTCCCCTTGCCCCGCGCGGCAAGCTGCGCCGCGACCGGGATCGGCGCGCCGTACAGCGCAGCTACATCGACGGTGTGCAGCGTCAGCCCGCCGCCGCGCGCCGCGATGAAGTCCGTTAGGTAGCGGTGCGACTCGTCGCTGTAGCCGGTACCCTCGTCGATGCCCAGGCCGATGTACAGGCCGTCCGCCTGATAGCCCAGGGCGAGCAGGATGTCCCACAGCGCGAGGCTGTCCTTGCCGCCGCTCACGGCGACCAGCACCCGCTCGTCCGGGGTGAACATGCGGTACCGTTCGATGGTGCGCTGCGTCTGCTTGTGGACCCACTCGACGTAGTGCGGGCCGCACAACGCCAGCTTGTGCTGGCGCATGTTGATCACCGCCTTGGCGTCGCAATGCCGACAGCGCATCTGGGGTGGGGCCATACGCGCCTAACCTCCGGAGATCGTCGCGATCAGCTTGATGCGGTCACCCGGCTCCAGCAGCACCTCGTCCGTGATCAACTCGCCGTTGCGCACGGCCAGCGTCGCCTCTGGGTTGAGGCCGCACTTCCGCAGCGCCTGGCGCAGCGTCATGCCGGGGGGCAGGCTGAACGTCTGGCGGCGGTAGGTGAGGATCACGCTTGCGTCGTCGTGTGTCCTGTCATGCCGTGTTTCGTCCATCATGCCGCCCATTATAGGCAGGCCCGGCGGTTATTTCAAACGCAGGTGATAAAAACGGGCTAGTGGGCGGGCGGCGGATCGACGGGCGGCTCACCGGACTCGTGCGGCAGATAGCCTAGCTCGCCCAGGCGCCGGATCGCCGTGTCCAGGGGGACCTGGAACAGCGCCGAAACGGTTTGCGGCGAGCGTTGGCGGGCGTTCAGCGCGGAGAGCAGGGCGGTGGGCACCAACAGCGTGGCCGCGAAGGTCTCCACGTCTTCGGGCGTCAGCGGCTTGCGCCCCATCAGGCGGATGCGCGTCGTCCAGCCGCTTTCCCCGACCAGCCGCGCGATGGAGCGCGCCAACTCCAACCGTTGGGCGAACTTCTCCTCCGGGTCGGATGACAGCGCGGGCCAGTGGGGGGCGTCGATCTGCCACAGTTGCAGGGGCGGGTTGAGGTAGATCTCCTCGACCGGGACCGGCAGGCGCAGGACGTTGCCCAGGCGCAGGAACTCAACCACCATATGCTCGATACGCGCGCGGCGCGCGATGATCTTCATGGTGTGGCCCTTGGTCGAGATCGGCGTTGGTGAGGTACGGGCGAAGGCGTCAGGCGTGTGGTCGTTGTACATAGCAGAGTGCCCTCATGCGTGCCTTAAAGCCGGCCTGTTGGCCGGGTGTATGGTCCAGAATAACACAAATTAAGAGGGATGAAAACGAATTAACCCCGCTGGCTGTACGCGTACCAGCGGGGTTTGTGCGTCCTGCGATATCTTGCAATATCTTGTGTGGTGGGCCAGGGGGCGGCCCTTATCCGGCCTCAGGCTCTTCGACCACCGGCAGCGTCTCCACGTCGCCGCTGACGACCGACACGAGGTTGTTGAAGATCCAGGCGGTCGATCCGTCCTCCGGCAGCGTGATGTGGTACCAGTCCCGCGCCTCGTTCACGCCATGCAGGAACAGGATGCGCCCGTTGAACACCGCGCCGACGCGCTCGGCTGCCGTGCTCGGCCCGCCGCGCAGGTTCGCCGTCTCCGACTGCACCCGCGCGATGACGGGCAGGTTGTCCGCGACCGGCTCCGGATCGGCGTCCGGTACCGGCTCCCAACTGGTGAGGCGTTCCTCCGTGGTGGCCGTGTTCGTCAGGTTCACGTACCGCCCGCTGCGGAGTTCCTGGCGGAACACGTCCCACACGACACTGCCTGGGTCCGGATCGCCGTCGCGCAGATAGGCGAGCTGCGTCTGGTCCGGGCTGAAGATCGGCTCGCGCTCAGCCACGTTCGGGGTGTAGGTGACGTTCTGCGCGTTCTCCGGGTTGCACTGCGTCCCCTCGTAGATGCAGTCGGCGGGCAGCAGGAAGATGTCCGCCGTGTCGCCCTCCGTCGCATAGGCGATCCACTGCCCGTCAGGACTCCAGTGCGGGGTCAGCCCGACCACGACGGGCAGCTCCTCGTTGGTCTCCGTGTCCAGAACGCGGATCTCCCAGCGCACGGTGTTGGCCTGCAAGGCGTAGCGGTTGTAGAGCAGGTAGCGCCCGGTCGGGTCCCAGGAGACGCGCCCCACGTCGCTGTCGAAGTCGGTCAACTGCGTCGTTTCCTCGTCGGTCACGTCCACCAGGAACAGGTTGTAGCGCTCGTCGGTGCGGTTGGAGTAGCTCACCAGCCGGTCGCCGTCCGGATGCCACGCGCCCGCGTAATCCTGGTAGTCGCCGCCGTTCGGGACTAGCTCCGTGGATTCGCCGGTGTCCGGGTCGTAAAGGTACACGCTCGCCGTGCGGTCCGTGCCGTGCCAGTCGGTGGGCGTGTGGCCGACGCAGATGCTCGTATAGGCCAGCCGG
>CAZGLU010000323.1:0-4831 GCA_964526095.1 uncultured Anaerolineaceae bacterium
CGATGGAATCTCGTGACTGGAGTTCAGACGTGTGCTCTTCCGATCTGGGCCGCGAAGACCATCGGCGGCGCCTCCACCTGCGCGACGTCGGCGCAGGCGCCCACGGCGTTCACCGCCGACTGGGCGACCCAGGTCTTCTGAGCGCCGGTATCAAGCTGCCACCAGGGGTTGCCCTCCGGGTCGTTGGACCAGCCGATGACGGTGTAGCCCTGGTTCGGGTTCATGTGCGCGATCGGGCCGCGCTGCTCGCCGGGGCCGACGCGCAGGGCGATGTTCGTCTCGCCCGCAGGCGCCGTCACCACGCACGCCATCGCGCCGGGCAGCAGGCCCAGCGGGGCGTTCGCCGTATCGAAGGTGTAGGACACCTGGAGCGCCGGGGCGCCGGATGCGGTCAGCCCGTCCTCGCCGCCAAGCGCCACCGCGACCGCGTTCCCAACCGCCGCGCTCTGCGTCGAGCCGCCCGCCGTCACGTCCGCCGTGCCGTTGAGCACGCGCACGTCCAGCGAGGCGTTGGCGCTCGCCGTCACCAGCAGCGACGCGTCGGAAAAGGTCAGCGTCACGCCGTTGATCACGAGCGACGCGGGCCGCTCGCCGGTGTACTGCAACAGCAGGCCCGGCTCAACGTCCGCACACGCCTCCGAGGGGGTGCCCTCCAACGTGAACGCCTGGAAGGGGCTGCTCTCGGCCACCGGGGCGCTCGATGAGACGTCATCCGGGGCGAGCACGGGCAGCGCCATCAGGTCGCCATCCCACCTGATCACCCGCGCGAAGACCCAGGCCGCCGCGCCGTTGTACTGCACGCGCACCCAGTCACCGACCTCGTTGCGGCCATCCGCGACCATGCTCTCGCCCGGCGGCACCTGCGCCACCACGCTATAGGCCACGCCCGCGCCGCTGCGCAGGTTGACCGGCTCGTTGGTCGCGTTCGACACGCTCAGCGTGGCGCCCTCAGCGGCGCCGGTGTCAGCCGCGGCAGCCGGGGCCACCCGCGTGATCGACGCGCCGCCGTACAACACCGCCGTTACCGCGTCCGCGCCGTCAGCCGGGAGGTTGGCGGGCAGCTTGAGCACGGCCACACCCCACGCACCGGCCTCCGGGTCAGCGGGAGCCGTAGACAGCGCGTTCAGTCCGGCCAGGTCCGAGATCGACGGCTCGTCCAGCGCCGCGCTCTCGACGCCGCTGGCACTCACCGTGACGCCCGGCTCACCGTAGCACACCTGCCCGCGCTCGACACCCGCACACGCTTCCTGCACCTGAGCCACCACATCCTCGACCAACAGCGCACACTGATCGCCGTCGTCCTGGGCGGTCGCACGGGGCGAGGCCCCGCTCCACAGGGCCGCGCCGAGCGCCGCAGCCAGGATCACGGCGGCAACTGCCAAACTCTTCCATCGCCAGCGAATCATCATCACTTCCATCCTCCGTTAAGGTTCCCGTCAGGCTGCAATAAAGGGTGGGATTGTTCGGCTCATGTCACTATAATAAAGGCTTCTGCCGGAACGGTCGATAGTTAAGGAGTACGTTATGCGCCGCATCCCCGCGTTGATCCTGCTCGCCCTCGTCGTGGCCCTCGTGGCGACCGCCTGCGCCGGGGAAGGCGACCCGACGGAGGCCGTCGAGGCGTACCTGCGGGCCAAGGTCGAGAGCGACGCCGACAAGCTGGCGAGCCTGGCCTGCAACGACTTCGAGGCGCAGGCCGCCCAGGACGCGCTCTCGTTCCGGTCCGTGCGGGCCGAGCTGGACAACATGGCCTGCGAAAAGACCGGCGAGGACGGCGACGCCGCGCTCGTGACCTGTTCCGGCCAGATCGTGGCCGAGTACGACGGCGAAACGCGCACGCAGGATCTCAGCGAGACGACGTACCGCGTCATCAGCGACGACGGTGAGTGGAAGATCTGCGGCATCCAGTAGCGCTCAGTCCTCGTCGGCGGGCTGCAACACCGCGTCGAGCGCCTGGAGCGTGAGCAGGTTCCGCACGTTGAAACCGGCCTGCATGTTCTCATCGAGGAAGTAGCACACCCGCTCATCCTCCGGCGCGGTCATATGCGTCGGGTCTTCCGGATCGACACCCTGGTTGGGCAGGTCCTCCAGCGCGCGCCACAGGTTGATCAGCGGCATGTCATAGTCCTGCGCCACCTTGACGACGATCCGGTTAAACAGTTCCGTCTGCTCCGGGAACTCCGGGCGCACCGGGAAGGTGCTCAGCAGCGGCAGCGTGTCGTTACGCAGCGTCTCGACCACGATCAGGCGCAGGAAGTAGTCGAACTGCGCCGCGTCCAGGTATTGCACGTCGTTCGTGCCGAACATGATCACCGCCACGCTCGGCTCGGTGATACGGTACTCGCAGGCCAGGGGCGTCTCGCCCGGCTCGCAGAACTCCGGGTTGGCCCACATGCTGTCCACGACGCTGGCCGTGTTGAACCCGCCCGCCGCGGCCTGGCTCTTGCGGTTAAAGGCATTGATCTCGCCGGTGGTGAACTGCTCGACCACCGTCTGCAGGTCGTCGTACTCGCCCAGGTCGTAGTCGCCGTTGCCCAGCGGCACGAGGAACAGCGGCGTGTCGGTCATACAGTCGCCCACCTTGGCGAAGCTGTTCGGGCTGCGGCCCTGCTCCAACGCGCGCTCGTACACCTCCCGCGCCCGCTCGCTGAGCTCCGGCAGGATCGGGATCTCTGACAGGTCGATATCCTCCACGTCAGCCGGGTCGAACTCGCCCAGCACCGGCTCCTCGAGTGGGACGACCGGATCTTCGCCATCCTGCGCGGCGACCGGCCCGCCGACGGTCCAGACCAGCGCGGCGGCCAACAGGAGGGCGGCGAAAGCAGCGGCGGAAAGAACCTTTTTCGTCATATTAGTCTCCATTATTCGCAGTCCTGGCCGAAGTCTACCGTGCAACCGTCCCGGTGTAAAGGTATCACGCCGCCGAACGGCGCTTGAACAGAGGAGGAAAACCGCCATGAACAACCCCACCGCGCCAGGGCAGCGGCTGTGCGTCATCGGCCCGACCGGGTCCGGCAAGACGACGCTGGCCCACGCGCTGGCCGCCCGGCTGGACCTGCCGCACGTCGAGTTGGACGCGCTGCACTGGGGTCCCGGCTGGACCATGACGCCAGCGGACGCGTTCCGGCGGCGCGTGGCCGACGCCCTGGCGGGCGAGCAGTGGGTCACTGACGGGAACTACAGCAAGGCGCGGGACGTGATCTGGGGCCGCGCCGATACGCTGGTCTGGCTGGACTACCCGCTGCCGGTGGTGCTTGGCCGCCTGACGCGCCGCACGCTGCGCCGGGTGATGACGCGCGAGGTGCTGTGGAACGGCAACCGCGAGACGTGGCGCGGCGCGTTCTTCAGCCGCGACTCGCTGTTCCTGTTCCTGCTGCGGACCTACCCCCGGCAGCGGCGTGACTACCCGGCGCTGGTCGCGCAGCCGCAGTTCGCGCACCTCGCCCTCGTGCGCCTGGGGTCGCCGCGCGAGGCCGCGCGCTGGCTGGACGCGCTCGCGCCCGCCCTGTAGCTCCAACGGCCTATGCCCGCGTAACCATTAAGTATGCTAAAATGCGAAGCTATGCGGGTACGGCGATTTTCCTCTCTCTTTATTGTTCTGCTGGTGCTGCTGGCGGCTGCGATCCACGGGACGGCGATCCAGGCACAGGGCGACCGGCCACCATTGCCGTTCGTCGATACGCCGACGCCGGTTCAGATGGCGATGCCCATCCCGGCACACGCCCTCCCCCCCGCACCGATGGCGGGCGCCGATGGCTCGCCGCTGGTGGTCAGGCTACCGATCGCGGAGGCGTTCGACAGCGAACAGGGCTGGTTCACGACCGGGCACTGGCGCTTCGATACGCTCTCGGCCTTCGACGGCACCGGCTGGTACCTCGACGGCACGCCGCGCGGCACGGTCAGCACGCTCACCTACCTGCCCTACGTGGACCTCAGTGGCGCGCTCAGCGCGCAATTGATCTACCGCCAGAAGGGCCACCTGCCCCCAACCGACTTCATCGCGGTGGACATCAGCCTGGACGGTGGCACGACGTGGGTCATGATCGACCAGCAGATCGGCATCGACCAGGATTGGGACCTGCACGCCGTAGACCTGACGAAGTACCGGGGCCAGATCATCCGCCTGCGCTTCCGCGTCAACACGGGGGAGGCGGTGGGCGCGGGCGGGCCGCTCACGGGCGGGTACTGGCTCGACAACATGACGATCCAGTACGTGAGCTTCTCGCTGATGATGGTCGGGGAGGCGGAGGCCGTCCCGCAGGCCGAGGAGGCCGTCGTGCCCATCGGGCCGCCCGCGCACCTGACCGAGATGGGCCTGCACCTGATCGTCGGCGCGCAGAAGGCGCCGGTCGTGGACCTCGCCATGCGGCTCCGCGCGGCGGGGCACCCGCTCGGCACGCTCAAGGGGACCAGCGGCACGGAGGACATCCTCAACGCGGTGAAGGCCGTCTCGCCGGAGACGACGATCGTCTTCCGCTCGCTGGTGAGCGGCGATGGCCGCCGCGACTGCCCGAACGTGTGGCACGCGCCGGACGTCGAGGCGCGGCGCTGGCTGGACGAACTGGCGCCGTACTGGGCGGGCGTGCAGGCCGACTATTACGAGTTGATGAACGAGTGCAACGTACCGCTGGACTGGCTCGCCACGTTCTCCATCGAGGCGATGCGCGTCGCCGGGTCACGCGGGCAGTGCCTGCTGCTGTTCTCGTTCAACACCGGCCAGCCGGACGTGGCGCAGTTCGCGCAGCTTGCGCCCGTGTACGAGTACGCGCTGCAAAACCCCTGCGAGATCGGAAGAGCGTCGTGTAGGGAAAGAGTGTAGGATAGGGGGGTG
>CAZGLU010000324.1:0-4821 GCA_964526095.1 uncultured Anaerolineaceae bacterium
CGAGCGCGCACAGCACCACGCCCTTCATCTGCCGGGGGACGGAATCCAACAGCATCAGGTCGTGCTCGGTCCCGTGGCCGCGCAGCATACGCTCGTAGATGCGCTCCAGCCAGTACGTGCCCTCACGACAGGGCGTGCACTTGCCACAGCTCTCATGCCGGAAGAAGTGGGCCATTTTGCTGGCGGCCCACACCATGTCGGTGTCCTCGTCCATGATGATGAACGAGGCCGAGCCGAGCGTGCTGCCGAGTTCGGCGAGCGACTCATACGTCATCGGCGTGTCGAGCACCTCGTCCGTCGCACGCAGGATGGGGCCGCTCGCGCCCGACGGCAGGATGCCCTTCAGCTTCTTGCCGTTCGGAATGCCGCCGCCGTGCTCGAAGATCAGTTCGCGCATGGTCGTGCCGAGCGGCAGCTCGTAGTTACCGGGACGCTCCACATGCCCGCACAGGCAGAAGATCTTCGGGCCGGGGCTTTGCGGCGTGCCGATCTGCTTGTAGGCGTCAGGACCGTTGACCATGATCCACGGCACGTTGGTGAGGGTTTCGACGTTGTTCACCACGGTCGGCTGGTAGTACAACCCACCGCCCTGCTGCGCCGGGAACGGCGGGCGCACGCGCGGCTGGCCGAGAAGCCCCTGCAGGCTGTTGAGCAGCGCGCTTTCCTCGCCGCAGATGTAGGCGCCCGCGCCGAGATGCACGTACACTTCGCAGCTCCACCCGGAGCCGAGGATGTTCTCCCCGACGAAGTTGGCCTGCCGCGCCTCCTCGATGCGTTCCTCCAGCGCGTGCGCCAGATCCCAGAACTCGCCGCGACAATAGATGTAAACGGCCTTGGCCTGGATCGCGTACGCCGCGATCACCGCGCCCTCGATCAGTTGGTGCGGGTTCTTTTCCAGGATCTGCCGGTCCTTGAACGTGCCCGGCTCGCTCTCGTCGGCGTTAACCACCACGTACTTGACCGGTGCATCCTGTGGGATGAAGCTCCACTTGCGCCCGGTCGAGAACCCGGCACCGCCGCGCCCGCGCAGGTTCGAGTCCAGCACGGTCTGGATCACGTCCGCCGGGGACATCTGGACCGCCTTACGCAGCCCCTCGTAACCGCCGTTTGCGGTATAGGTGTCGAACTGCCAGATGTCAGGGATATCAAGATCGCGTAACAAAATATGGGCCATAATGCTCGATACTTGCTCCTGTCCGAGATGCCATCCGGCGTCTGCCGGGCAGATCGGCGCCGCTCCTGGGTTCAGACGTCGGCGCGGTCCCGCTTGCTGACATACCGTATGTCCGGGTGGGCTACGTACCCCGCCGCCTCAAAACAGGCGAGGCTGCTCGTGTTCCACCCCTCGATCAGCGCCGCGATCACGCTCATGCCCTGCGACCGCAGCACCCGTTCGGCCTCCTCAATCAGGCGCCGCCCTGCCCCCTGGCGCCGGTAGTCCGGATGCACCGCCAGCCGGTTGAGCCAGCCCTTGCGCCCATCGTGCGTCGCCACGACCACGCCGATCAGCTCTCCCCCGGCCCGCAGCCCGATCACCGTCTGCGTGCCGCCATCACACTGTTGGGCGAACGCCTCGCGGCTGTCACGCCCGGTGGGCCGGATCGACAGGCCCGCCGCCTCCCACAGGTCGCGCACCGCGTCGTAGTCCGCCGCGCCAAGCCGCACCACCTGCCACGTCGCGCTCACGGCTGAGAGGCTGCCCCCCCCGTGTCGTCGCCAGCCGCTTCCTGCTTCGCCTCCGCGCGCCACTGTTCGATCAGCGCGCGCATCTTTTCCATGTCCAGGTTTTCGTGGTAATGGAAGTTGCACTGCAACATCGGCGCCTTGTCGCAGGCCGCGAGGCACATCACCTGTTCGACGGTAAACAGGCCATCCTCGGTCATGCCGCCGTCTTCCACACCCAGGTACTCGCAAAGCTGCGCGTAGAACTGGTCCGCGCCGCGCAAGGCGCACGGCAGGTCCGTGCAGACCTGAAGCCAATACTTCCCCTTCGGCTTCTCGGAATACATGGTGTAGAAGCCGGCGATCGACTGGGCCTGGGTCGGGTCCACCTCGCACAGTTCAGCCACCTCACGCAGGGCATCCGGCGTCAGCCAGCCATATTCCTCCTGCGCCAGGTACAGCAGGTCCATGATGCCGGACCGTTTATCCTCATACTTCGAAAAGATCTTAGAGATGCGCTCAGGATACTTGTCTGCCAGCACGGCGCTGCTCCTGCTTGGTAGGGTGAGTCACTGGTGGCTCAGCGATCACAGTCGCCAAGCACGATATCGATCGTCCCGATGATGCCGACGAGGTCCGCCACCATGTGGCCGACGGCCATATGGGGCAGCGCGCTCAGGTGGATGAAGCTCGGCGTGCGGAAGTGCACGCGCCACGGACGCGGGCTGCCGTCGCTTACGAGGAAGCAGCCAAGCTCGCCGCGCGGGCTTTCGACACGCGTGTAAACCTCACCCTTCGGCGGGCGGAACCCCTCCGTCCACAGCTTGAAATGGTGGATGACCGCCTCCATGCTGCGCCCTAACTCGGAGCGCGGCGGCGGGACGTACTTACGGTTGTCCGAGCGGAACGGGCCACCGGGCAGGTTATCCACCGCCTGCCGGAGGATGCGCACGCTCTGGCGCATCTCCTCGATCCGGATCAGGTAGCGATCATAAACATCACCATGCTGGCCTACCGGCACGTCGAACTCAAAGTGGTCGTACGAGCTGTACGGCATGGCCTTGCGGATGTCCCAGTTGACGCCAGACCCGCGCAGGGTCGGCCCGGTGCAGCCCAACCGGATCGCGTCCTCCGCTGAGAGGAAACCGATCCCTTGCGTGCGGTCGCGCCACAGCGGGTTGTCTGTCAGCAGCGCCTCATATTCCTCGATCCGCGGTGGGAAGTAATCCAGGAAATCCCGCAGCGCGGGCAGGAACTCAGGCGTGATGTCGCGCCACACGCCGCCGGGGCGGATGTAGCTCGTCATCATGCGCTGGCCGGAGATCATCTCGAACATGTCGAGGATGTGCTCGCGCTCGCGGAAGCAGTACAGGAAGACACTCATCGCGCCAATGTCGAGCGCGTGCGTGCCCAGCCATACCAGGTGACTGCTGATGCGGGTCAGTTCCGCGCCGATCACGCGCAAATACTGCGCACGCGGCGGCACGTCCAGCTCGGCCAGCTTTTCGATCGCGAGGCAGTAGACGAGGTTATTGCCCATGTTATTGAGGTAGTCCATCCGGTCCGTCATGACCAGGGCGCCCTCGTACTTCTTGGCCTCCATGTTCTTCTCGATGCCGGTGTGCAGATAGCCGACATCGGGCACGCAGCTTACGATGGTCTCGCCGTCCAGTTCGAGCGCCAGGCGCAGCACGCCGTGCGTGCTGGGGTGCTGCGGCCCCATGTTGATCACCATCGTCTCGCCGGTAAGCGCGCGCTCACTGACCAGCCCTTCAAGGGGCTTAAGGGATTCCACCCACTCAAATTCTTCCGGCACGGTCATGGTCTTCTCGCTTCCACACTACTTGCGGGCAAACGGCTTGTGCTTGGAGATCTCGTCGTAGTTGAATGAGAACTGCACCGTTTCGTAGCCGAGCGGGTAGTCCTTGCGGAGGGGGTGGCCTTCCCAGTCCTTCGGCATCAGGATGCGCCGGAGATCAGGGTGCCCCGTAAATTGGATCCCCAGGAGGTCGAAGTACTCGCGCTCCTGCCAGTTCGCCGCCGGGTACACCGAGGTCACGCTGGGGACGGTCGGATCGTCACCGGGCAACAGGACCTTAAGCCGCAGGTTGTCGTTCCGGGTCATCGAATAGAGCTGGTACGACAGGCCGAAGCGCGGTTCCGCCGGGTAGTAATCCACACCGGCGACATCGGAAAGGAAATTGAACTCCAACCCTTCCGTGTCCCGACAGTATTCGCAGACTTCCACAATCCGCTCGCGCGCGACGATCACGATCGTATCGCCGCGAAAGACCTGGACATCCTCGATGGCATCCGGAAACGCCGCTTCAAGCGCTTGCACGACTGGATTTGGTTCACTCATGGCTGATTCTCATCCGTTCACGTACGCGAGCAACAACGCGGCGTGCCTTTGCATCACGCTCTCTCGTACCATTGGGTCAGGCGCTCTTGCTTCACCCGTTCGTGCAGCGTGATGATCCCATGGATCAACTGCTCGGGACGCGGCGGGCAGCCCGCCACATAGATATCCACCGGCACGATCTCATCCACGCCCTGAACCAGCGCGTAGTTGTTGAACACCCCGCTGCACGAGGCGCAGTCACCCATGCTGAGGACCCATTTCGGGTCGGGCATCTGATCGTAAAGCTGCCGCACAACCGGGGCCATCTTGCGAGACACACGCCCCGCTACGATCATCAGGTCACTCTGGCGCGGGCTGGCACGGTTCAACTCCATACCGAAGCGCGATAGGTCGTAGTTGGACGCCTGTGTGCTCATCATCTCAATCGCACAACATGCCAGACCAAAGAGCATCGGCCACATTGCGTTGGTGCGGGCCCAGTTCACGACATCTTCCAGCCGGGCTGTGACCACACCCATCTCGCCTAGTTTCTGGCCTACTCCCATTCCAGCCCTCCAACCTTCCACTCATAAACGAAGCCAACCGTCAGAATGAAGAAAAAGACGCCCATGACCGCCATGCCGTACCAGGCCAGATCACGGAAGATGACAGCCCACGGCAGGAAGAAGATCACCTCGATATCGAACAGGATGAACAGAACAGCGATGCGATAGAACCGCACCGGGATGCGGCGCATCGCCGGTCCGAAAGGTTTCATGCCGCTTTCATAGGGGCTGAGTTTGCGCTGTGTGGGATTA
>CAZGLU010000325.1:0-4818 GCA_964526095.1 uncultured Anaerolineaceae bacterium
GAGATGGAATCTCGTGACTGGAGTTCAGACGTGTGCTCTTCCGATCTCGCGTCTCATAGGGGCGGGTTTTCAACCCACCCGCTCCTGCCGCGTAGCCGGTAAAAGCAAAAGCGCATTAGCCACACGACACACCTTGTCTTCCCCCCTCTCCAATCAAGTTGGAGAGGGGGCCAGGGGGTGAGGTCAGGGGTGAGGTCAGGCCGCCCCTAACCCGCCACCTCGTCGAACGTCAGCCGGTCCCCGACCTGCACCCGTTCGAGGAGGTCCGGGCCTGCTTCGATCAGGTACTTCGCCGGGCGGGCCGGGGCGTAATAGGGCCGCCAGGGGCGCGCCAGCCGGGCATCGACCACCGTCCCCCCCGCGTCCAGCCACTCCGCCGCGATGGGGAAGCCCACGAAAAACATGTGGATCGACGTGGCGCCCACGCTCTCCTTGCCGAAGACGAACAACAGCCCCTCGTCCTGCGGCAGGGAGCGGCGGAACATCAGCCCCCGGAAGCGGCAGAAAAACGAGGCGCACCAAATCGCCCGCCCCAGCACCACCGTGCCGGAGCGGGCGTTGCGGATCACACGTCGCTCCCTCATTTCGGGATCGTCAGCACCTGCCCTGCGAAGATCAGGTTCGGATAGTAGATGTTATTGGCGCGCATGATCGCGTCCATCGACACGCCGTAGCGCAGGCTGATGCGGAACAGGTTCTCGCCAAGCTGGACGACGTGCCTGATCGGCTGCTGCGGATACTGCGGGTACTGTGGATATTGCGGAACCGGCGTCACCTGCGGGGCGCCGTAGGATGGCACCCTCAGGACCTGCCCGATGAAGATCAGGTTCGGGTTCAGGATGTTGTTCAACTGGGCCAGCGTGCCGATCGTCGTGTAGTAGCGCGCCGCGATCGAGGACAGCGTATCGCCCGGTTGCACCACGTACGTCGCATCGCCGGAGTAGACGGGCGGCTGGGTCGGGTAGACCGGTCCGCCGCTGGGGGGCGCCGGGGTGAAGGTCGGCGGCGGCGTGTACTGCGGCGCGTTGACCGGGATGATCAGCGTCTGTCCCACGTAAATCAGGCCAGCGTTGGACAGCGAATTCGCCTGCACGATCGCGGCGATAGTGCTGCCGTAGCGCTGCGCCAGCCCGGACACCGTATCCCCGCGCTGCACGGTATGCGTCACGGTGCTGTTAAACCCGCCGCCTCCGGAGATGGGGGTCACGGTGGGCTGTGGGGCTTGCGTCGGTTGTGGGGCCTGCGTAGGCTGCGGCCCCTGCGTCGGCGGCGGCGCCGGGGTGGGCTGCGGGGCCGTGCCCGCCGGACCCAGGTACGCGTCGTCCAGGTAGATGTTGGTCGTCCCCACGAAGTTCTGCGGCTGGGTGCGCACGTAGACCGTCACCGCCGTGCTGCTGGACGTCGCGCTCACGGTCAACTGCCGGTATTCGTCGTAGAACTCGACCGGCGTGGACCACACGATGCTCGCGCTCTGCGGGTTGGTGCCGCCGGTCGGGTCGATGCCCACGCGTACCTGCACGTCGTTCGGATCCTCGCTCACGTTCGGGTTGTCGAAGGGCGCCGACGACCACACATAGACGTAGATGCTGAATTGCAGCGCCGTGTTCGGCGCGACGGACACCCGCTGGTACACGCCCGCATCGTGCGTGGCATAAAACGTGTTGTACTCCTGCGCGCTGGAGCCAGAGCGCACACGGTTAGACGGCGCGGCCTTGTATTCCGGGCGGGCGTTGATCGCCGTCACGCCGCTGCCCGGGATGTGCCACGGCTGCCAGCCGGTCGCCACCTGGAGCGTGGCGTCACCATTGATGCTCACGAAGGGCGGCTCGAAGCCGGGGTTTTGCAGGAGGTTGTTGCTTTGGTAGGCGCGAGCGGCGCGAGGAGAAACGGCGACGCCAGACGAAAGTGCGACCACCGCCAGCGCGACGATCAAGCTGACCAAAACGCGAGCCGAAACAAACTGCCGTTGGCGCATGGGGCCCCCTTGAAAGCACGCAAACAAGCCGAGACTGACGTGCAGTGTGCTCTAGTGTAGCATGATTTTTCCGCCTGTGCTTACGCATACGCACGCGGGCGCCGAGGCAAACAAAAAGGGGGCGTGATGCCCCCGCATGACTCCTGTACCGCCTTCAGTATGCCTTCGGTGCCGCCGCGCCGCACCCCGGCTCAGGCTTGCTCGGCCTCGATGCCGACCTCACGCAAGACGCGGATCACGCTCGACAGCAGCTCGGACGGGCCGAACGGCTTGGTGATGTAGTCGTTCACCTTGGCGATATGCAGCCCCAGGACCTTGTCGATGCTCTGCGCCTTGGCCGTCACGACGATGACCGGGATGTGCTTCATCTGCTCGTCGGCGCGCATTTGCTGGTAGACTTCCCAGCCGTCGATGTCCGGCATCATGAGGTCCAGCAGCACGAGGTCCGGCTGCGTCCGGGCCACCAATTCCAGGCCCTCCCGGCCACCGCTCGCGCCGATGACGTTGTAGCCCTGACGGCCCAGGATCAACTTGACCAAGTCGATCATCTCAGGCTCGTCTTCAATACATACGACCGTGATCGTGCCTTGCTGTTCCGACATCCCTACCCGCCTCCAAGCGGAGATTGTGCCCTATAGCAGGGGCGCCTGGGAGGCGCCTCAACTGAGTTTTGGGGGGCTTCCGATGCATCTCCAATGTACCTGTAGTCTACCACACGACCCCGGCCAGGTCTATAAACACGCCGGTCCGCGATAGGAAATATTTCCCATGCCAGCCCGTACCCGGTATAATGTCCGCAGGCGATGTGAGAGTGGAACAACTGGAGCACTACATTATGGCAAGCCCTCCCAATACCACGCCACATGGCCCGGCAGCCTCCCCGGAGAGCGTGCGCCAGGGCCAGGAGTTCATCTCCCAGGTGCAGCGCAAGATCGACCGTCTGGTGCAGGAGTTCGCGGACGGGCAGATCAACCGCGCCCAGTTCCAACGGCTTTACGCGCGCTACCAGCGTCAGATCACGACCGTCATGCAGTTGATGGCGAACACCGATCCGAGCCGCTGGCGTGAGGCGATCTTTGAGACGGAGGACACGCTCAAGCTGCGCAAGCGCTTCGCGGCGACGACGCTCGGCCTGAGCCTGTATGAGAGCCGCAGCGGCCGGCACATCCGCACCCTGGGCGAGTTCCGCGTCGAGGACTGGCTCATCACCCCGATGCTGCAAAGCTACCGTGCGGCGGCGTCGCAGAACTTCCGGGCGGGGCCGCGCGGCGCCGAGTTGGAGGATGGCCGGTGGCTGTGCTTCCTGCCGGGCGGGCACACGATGCTCATCGCGCTGTTCTCCCAACAGCCCGCCGACGATCAGCTCGCCCTGATCGAGCGCATGCACCAGGATTTTGAGGAGGCGAACCTGACTTGCTTCGAGTCCGGCCGCTTTGACGCCACGCAGTTGGTCTACCCGTTCCACTCCCTCGTGTCGCACGGGTCGGGCGCCTAGCGACGCCCCCGCCGGGGCTGCTCACCCCTCGGCGGCAAGCGCGCGCAGCCCGGCCATGTCCTGAATGATCAGTTGTAGCCCTCGTACGTCGATCAAACCGCGTTCAGCCAGCGCGTCCAGCGCGGCGGCTGCGTCCGAGCGCGGACAGGCCAGGATGCCCGCCAGTTCGCCGCGCGTCAGGCGCAGCGACAACTGGATGCGGCTCTCGTCGTGATCCCCGTAGCGTTCCGCAAACTGAACGAGCAGGCGCGCCAGACGCACCTGGAGCGGCACCGCGTCCAGCGGCTCTGCGCTTTGCAGCGCAAAGCGCAGACGGCGGCTGAGCAGCACCACCAGCTTGATGGAAACAGCCGGGTAGCGTTCCAGAAACAAAAAGAACTCAGGACGGCCGAGGATCAACAGTTCGCTCGGCTCCCGCGCGATCAGCGTCGCTGAGCGCGGCAAGCCGTCCAGCAGGCCGAACTCTCCGAAGAACTGCTCCGGCCCGAACTGCGCCAACACGCGCGTGTCCCCGTTTTCAGCCGTCAGCACCGCGTCCACCAGTCCGGACTTCACGATATACATGCTGTTGCCGGGGCTGCCCTGGCTGAAGATCGTCTCGCCTGGCTCGTAACGCCGCGCCACCAACCGCCGGGCCAACGGCTCCAACTCGGACGCGGATAGGTTGGCGAATAGCGAGACGTTCCGTAGAAACTGCTCGGTTGACATCCTGTTCTCCTCCACCGATTCGGACACCCGTCCGTACATCCAGAATAACATAGATCATCCCCGGCCGAACAATCCCGATCGCGCCCGCATAAACAAAGCGATCCCGCCCCTACGGGCAGGATCGCCTCTCTCAAGCTATAGGACCGGGTGCCGAGGGCTATTGGAGCCGGGCGTCCGGGTCGATGTCGAGCTTCACGTCACCGGTGGGGCCGGACGTCGTCGCGTCGTCGTCCCCTTCGATCTCGACGCGGCCGCTGCGCGGTGCGGGCGTCTCGGTCTCTGTGCCGTGCGCGGCCTTGCCTGCGCCGGTAGCCTTGCCGATCGCGTCACGCACCTTGTCCACCATCGTCTGCGCGATGGCGTCCCAACCGGCGTCCTCCGGCGTGCCGATCAGCCCGCCGACCAGCCCGCGCACGTCGCGCTCGACCTTCGCGCCGATGTCCGTCCAGGTGGCCTCCGCCTCGTGGCCGGGCACGTTCACCAGCCGCGCGACGGTCGTGCGGGTGCGCGTCTCCATCTGATTGGTGATCGTGGACCAGTCGGCGCTCTCGTCCACGCCAACCCACCTCGCCAGCGCGCGGCGAGTGGTGGCGTCCATCCGGTCCCCGATCTCATTCCAGCTTGCGTCCTCACCCGCGCC
>CAZGLU010000326.1:0-4803 GCA_964526095.1 uncultured Anaerolineaceae bacterium
GACTGGAGTTCAGACGTGTGCTCTTCCGATCTATGGCCTCCATCACCGGGCCGCGCTCGTCGTCGGTGCGGAAGATCGGGACGACGACCACCTGGTACGGCGCGAGGCGCGGCGGCAGGCGCAGGCCCTGGTCGTCGCCGTGCGTCATGACGATCGCGCCGACCATGCGCGTGCTGAGGCCCCAGGAGGTCGTCCAGCAATACTGGAGCGCGTTGTTCTCGTCGGTGTACTGGATGTCGAACGCCCTGGCGAAGTTCTGGCCGAGGTCGTGGCTGGTACCGGCCTGGAGCGCCTTGCGGTCGCGCATCATGGCCTCGATGCTGTAGCTGTAGAGCGCCCCGGCGAAGCGTTCCTGGTCGCTCTTGCGCCCCGGAATGACCGGGATCGCGGCGTCGTTCACCGCGAAGTCGGTGTACACGTCGAGCATACGCATCGTCTCGGCTTCCGCGTCCTCATGCGTGGCGTGCGCGGTGTGCCCCTCCTGCCACAGGAACTCCATCGTGCGCAGGAACAGGCGCGTGCGCAATTCCCAGCGCACGACGTTGGCCCACTGGTTGATCAGCAGCGGCAGGTCGCGGTGCGACTGGATCCACTTCTGGAACGCCCAGCCGATGATCGTCTCCGAGGTCGGACGCACGACGAGCGGCTCCTCCAACTCCTTGCCGCCGCCGATCGTCACCACCGCCAGCTCCGGCGAAAAGCCCTCGACGTGCTCGGCTTCCTTCTTCAAGAAGCTTTCGGGGATGAACAGCGGGAAGTAGGCGTTCTGATGGCCGGTCTCTTTGAAGCGGCGGTCCAGGCCGCTCTTGACGCCCTCCCACAGCTCATAGCCGTAGGGCTTGATGATCATGCAGCCACGCACGGGGGAATAATCGGCCAGGTCGGCCTTCTGCACGACATCGGTATACCACCGGGAAAAATCTACGCTTTGAGGGGTGACGCCCTGCTGTGACACGTTCGCTTGCTCCTTGCGTTCGAGGTGAAAGAGTCACCGGCGCGCTGCTCCCACCCGGTGACCAGCGCACGGACCGGCGCGCGGCAATTGTACCGCATTTAGGCTGATCGGCTATCACCCTCGGCGCTTTGATGTTAGAAATCCGCTCGTCGCCAACGGAATGAAGGTATGGAACATGACGCAGCAGCAACCTCTGACACCGGCGTTCAAAGCCAGGATCGTGCTCGAAATCCTGACCGGGGCGAAACAGGTCGCTGAGAGCAGCCGAGAGTATGGGGTCCCGGAAGCGGTTATCAAAGACTGGGTGCAGCTATTCATGCGCCGCGCCGCCCGCGTATTCGAGGAAGAACCGTCGCAGCCTGGGCAAGAGCCGCTCGATCCGGAGTTCGTCGCCAGTCTTGAGCGCAGCCTGAAGGACAACAGGGACATATGGGAGGAACTGGCAAAGCACTGACCCTAAGCCAGATCGTCGAAATCAACCGCCGAATGATCCTTTAGTTCGGCGGCGTTTTCTTTGAAGGCGACCAGAACCTCGCGAATCCCGGTTCTTTGGAACATATACTTGACACCATAGACGGCACGCTATTCGGCGAACCCCTTTACACAACCCTCTATGAAAAAGCCGCTGCCATCGGTTGGCGTATCATCGTCGGGCACGTTTTCCATGACGGGAACAAACGCACCGGCATGGAAGCCTGTCGCATCTTTCTGGACTTAAACGGCTACACCATGCACATGGATCGCGGTGTGATTGACACCGCTCTCAAAATAGCCAAACGAGAGATGGAGTTCCCCGAGTTTGTTGAGTGGCTCACACAACGAGTCACGCAAAAAACTACCTGACTGCGCAACGTCCGCCTGACACTTTTTACTTTTTGATCCGGATACGCGGCAAAAGGGCGGGTTTGCAAACCCACCCCTACAGGATGCGCCGAAATTGGCTCTTGCTCCCCCTCTCCAATCAAGTTGGAGAGGGGGCCGGGGGGTGAGGTCCGTGGGCGCGGTTGGATCCCTACCCCTCCGCGCTCGCATCCCCCAGGCGCAGACGGATGCGCGGCGGGTCCGCCCACCACGCTTCCAGCGCGGGCACGACCTCGTCCGCCGTGTCGACCAGTGTGAGCCACGTCAGGTCGGTCGGGCTGATGGCCGCGTCCTCCGCGAAGGTCGCGACGAAGCGCCGCCACATCGGGCCGACCAGCACGAACGGCCGCGCGGAAAGCTCCCCAACCTGGAGCAGGCTCCACACCAGCGCGATCTCGCTCAGCGTGCCGACGCCGCCGCGCAGCGCCACGAACGCATCCGGGCGCTGCACCAGGAAAAACAGCCGCTCGCGCAGCGTTTCGAACGACACGACCTCCTTGCAGAAGCTGTTGGGCTTCAGGCCGCGCGTCTCGAACAGGCCGACCGCCCCGCCGATCACGTGGCCGCCCGCCTCATGCGCACCCCGGCTGGCCGCCTCCATCACCCCGCTGTAGCCGCCGGACAGCACGGCGTAGCCCGCCTCGGCCAGCGCGCGCCCGACCGCCTCCGCAACCTGCCAGTCCACGCTGCCCGGCTCAATCGACGCGCTGCCGTACACCGCCACCACTCGATCCGTCATCTGCGATGCGCTCTCCATGTCACGTGCTCGTTCTCTCCCATGTGCCGCCCCACCCGGCGGCAGACCAGCCCCTAGCATACCCCGCCGCGCCGCCGCGCGCACATCCCGGCGCCGCGCTCACGTCCGCGCGGACAGCCGCCCCACCTCCTGCACATCGACCGGCACGCCGTCCAGCATGTCGGGGATCACGTCCTCGGGGCGCAGTTGGTCGCGCGGCACCTTGCGGCGCACCATCACGACCAGCGCCACCTCGCCCGTCGAGGCGCCCTTGCGCTGGCGCAGGCCGACGCCCACGCCGACCACGTTCGCCTTCTTCATCAGGTCGGCCGCATGCGCCCGCTTGACCGCCTCGACCCGTGCCTGCTCCCTTTGAGCGTCATCAGCCATCGCCCTGCCCCCTCACAGCGTCACGTTGAGACAGTCGAGCACGTCCTGGATCGGGTTGAAGATCGTGCTCTGCTCCGACCCGGCGAACAGCAGCCCGACCGCCTGCGGCGAGTCCGCGGCGACCAGCAGCGACCCCGAATCGCCGGGGGCGGACATCGGCCCGGCGACGATCTGGCCGTCGAACTGCGCCGTGCGTGTGTCGAACTCCACCGAGACGGTCGCCTCGATCACCGCGATCTGTCCGGTGGTCAGCCCCGTCGAGCGGCCGGACTTGCGCACGGGCAGCATCAGCGCCGGGGGCCGCGTCCCCTGAACCACGCCGATCTCCAGGATCTCATCGACGATGAAATCGCCCTGCACGGGGCGCGCCACCGCCGCATCGACGCGGTTTGTGGCCTGCTGCCGGACCAGGGTGCTTTGCAGGCGGTGGCGCGAGCGCAGCAGCCGGGCGATCAGGTTCGCCACGCCTGCCACGCCGCCCGCGACCGGGCACTCGCCCGGCGCCGTCTCGAACTCGATGGGGCAGAACCGTTCCAGCCGCGCGATCGGGTCACCCACCAGGCCGCCGTCGATGGGGCCGGGCTGCAGGATCGGGTCGCCGGGCTGCCCGGCGTTCATATTCGCGAGCACGTGGTTGTTGGACAGGATCAGCCGCGCCCCGGTCGCGCGGTCCCGGACGACCACGCCGAACGTCCCCGCCGTGATCTGGTAATGCCCGATGCTCACGCCGGGCGGCGCCGGGCGCCAGCGATCGATCCGGGCCTGGAATGCGCGCAGCGTGCCGACCTCGACCACGTCGGTGGGGACGCCGTCCAACTGAGGCTGGACCATCGCGCCGGGCGGCAACTGCGACGGCGGCTGCTTTTCACGCACCAACACGGTCACGCTGAGGTCGTCGGTGCGCTGCCCGTCCCGAACCTTATAGCCCACCCCGACGCCAACCACGTTGGCCTTGTTCATGAGGTCGGGCGCGTGCGTCTCTTTGACCTGGATCACGTTCTGCTGGCTGGACATGGTCTGGCCTCCTTGCTGACAACGGTTCGGGCGATGTGCGATCAGAGTGACGTCAACCAGGCTGCGATAGCCTGGAGAACGGGGCCAGCCCCGGCAGCGAGCGACTCACCACCGGGCCAGGGCGGTGTGGCACGACTTCTCTATTCTATACCCGAAATCGGGCGGGAGTGTGGGCCAGAGGCGGGAGCACGCGATCAGGACGCTACTCGGGCGTGTCCCACGTGCGGCCGTAGTTGGCGTCCAGCTTGTCGAGGATCGCCTGCTCCAGGTCGATGTCGCTCACGCTGGCGAGCTGCAACAGATACAGCGCGACGTCGGCCAGTTCCCCGGCGAGCGCGTCCCGGTCCGTGATGGCCCCGTTCCACTGGAAGTGTTCGAGGATCTCCGCCGCCTCGATGCAGATCGAGGTCGCGATGTTGCGCGGGGTCTGCGGGCGCGGGCTGTCCGGCTCGTACCAGCCCTTCGCGCGCACGAAATCGTGCATCCGCTGCGTCAGTTCGCTGAGGTCCATGCTTCCCTGGCCTGGTTGAAGTGGGTCCGATGGCGTCATTATACCCCGCGCCACGCGGGACGAGGCTCAGTAGGCGTTCGGGCTGCGGCGGGTGATCGTCTGGACGATCGTGCGCAGCACGATCTTGATGTCCAGCCACAGCGACCAGTTTTCGACGTACCACAGGTCGTACTTGGTACGCTCCAGGATCGAGGTATCGCCGCGCAGGCCGTTGACCTGTGCCCAGCCGGTCATCCCGGCCTTTTCGCGGTGGCGCTCCATGTAGCGGGGGATGTACTCGCGGAAGCGCTCGACGTAGTAAGGCTGCTCCGGGCGCGGCCCGACGAGGCTCATCTG
>CAZGLU010000327.1:0-4802 GCA_964526095.1 uncultured Anaerolineaceae bacterium
CCACCCACCCCCTATCCTACACTCTTTCCCTACACGACGCTCTTCCGATCTTATGGGTTGACTCCTTCGAGGACTACGTGATGCGCGAACCAATTGCGACGACCAAAGCCACAAGGGCGGGTCTGCTTTGAGTGTAACAGAGTGCGACCGAAGCGCAAGCACGGCGCCTCACGATTCGCCCGCCTCGACACGCAGCCGGGTGTAGCGCGCCCAGAGCACGTCAAGCGTACGCTCCAGGCGCTCCTCGAACACCGGGCCGAGGGTGGTCGTGACGTCATCGGCGTTGGGGAACACCGCGTAGGGCACATTGAAGCCGTTGATCGCGATCGTGTCCGGGTTGGCCGCGGACACCTGCTCCCAGTCCACCTCACGGTACAGGCGCTCGAGCTTGGCATCCGGCAGGGCGTGTTCCAGCACACTGTCGGGCTTGTCCGGGTTGAAACGACGCCGGTTCTTGCGCAGTGACTCCTCGTAGGGTACGTCTATATATAGGATCGCCGCCTGGCGCAGGATCTGGTCACTCAGGTGGGCGTAAGCCGCACGGTAGCCGCCGTGCTCCGTCCCACGCGAGAACTCGATCAGCGCGGTGAAGTCCGCCGCGTCCTCGTTGTCTCGCAGGAACTTGGCGTATTCCAGGCTCAGGCGCTCGATCAGCAGGTGCCACAGGTCGTTGTGAACGAAGTAGCCATCCGGCGTGGAGTGCAGGCGCGGCAAGCCGAGCTTGCGCTCCAGGATGTCGTCCTCCTCAAACCACGTCCACAACATCGGGAAGTCATCGATCTCGAACAGACGGCCGATCCGGTAGCGCGCGCGGCGCTCGTCGGCGGGCAAGCTGCGCAGGTAGGCCAGCAACTCGCTCTTGCCGGAGGCGGGCCGCCCATTCAGGATAATGACCGGAAAGATCGAGGTCATGAAGTGTTTTCTTCGAGTGTCAAATAGGATACCGCCCTCATTATAACAGAAGTTACCGGCCACACTCCCAAATCGCCGGGTTTCAGAGGCAGTTTCAGAGTTAACAGAGGCAAAAACAAAAAAGAACAGAGCGCGTGATGGCCCTGCCCTTATCAACCAACCCAAGATGCGTCGCTTTTTACGTTACATCCTCGCCCGGATTGTGCTACCGTTACACCGCGTAGCTAGGTGACGATCCGCCGCCCAAAGAGCAGCGCGACGACAAACAGCACCAGGAACACGAAGAACAAGATCTGTGCGATTGACGCAGCCACACCGGCCACACCACCAAAGCCAAAGATCGCGGCGATAATCGCGATCACCAGGAAAGCAAGCGCCCAACTCAACATACCGGAATCTCCCTTCCGCTCGGTCGTTCAGGTGCTCCACAGGCCGAGGCCCGCTGTGATTCCACTCAAGCCCCTGGATGACCAGGATATGTGTATACTTTAGTGGAAATCAGACAGGAGCACATGAGATGTGTGGCGCAATTTCCTCTAGGCCGCGTGTCAGCACGGGGATAGGCCAGATGGATAGCCACTAGGCAGGCGGGCGCCTGGGGAAAACGCGATTGTATTGAATTAACATAGCACGGGACGGGCAGCCTGGCATACAATGTGCGGAGCCTGGACGCCGGGCCTCATCCACGCCTTCAACGCTCCCTGCCCGCGCCCAGGCACGCACCAGCACGAGCAGAGCATCACTGAGGCGCGTTTTCGGTTAACAATTCTGCGGTTATCAATAGTGGGTCATCACCGCCGGAGCGGGCTGTCCTGGCCGGCAGATTGATCCCCAAAGCTGTAAACATGGGTAGAATGCACAGGGCCGCCGCCGCAGACTGGCGCGCGGCCTGAACTACAACCAGCACCTTTTGGGGAGGAGTTCCGAATTAATGAGTGTCAGTCAGCTTGCGCGATCCATTTCCGCTTCACCGACCCTACGCCTGAACGAGCAGGCCCGGCTGCTTCGGGAAAAGGGCGAGCCGGTGGTCCACCTCGGCGCGGGGGAACCAAAGAACCGCGCGCCCCTCACCGCGATCCTAAGCTCGGCGGCGCGGCTGCGTGACGGCGACGTGAAATACGTGCCGACCGACGGCCTGCCCTCGCTCAAGCGGGCGATCTTGCGCTACACGGAAGAATTTTACGGGCGGAAGGCCGCACCGGAAAATGTGATCGTTTCATCCGGGGCCAAACAATCGATCTACAACGTGCTGGTGTCCATCCTCGATCCGCAGGACGAGGTTATCATCCTGGCCCCCTATTGGGTCAGCTACCCCGAAATGGTGCGTATGGTGTACGGCGTGCCGGTGATCGTCACCGGTGAGGACGGACGCTACATGCCGCGCATCGAGGAAGTCGAGGCGGCGCTGAGCAGCGCCACCAAGGCGATCATCGTCAACAGCCCCAATAACCCGTCGGGCGTGATCTACCCGCCGGAGCTGATCCGCGATCTGGTGGAGCTGGCGGAGCGCAACGGGCTGTATCTGATCATGGACGACATCTACCACCGGCTCGTGTTCGACGGGCAGCAGCCGCCATCGGTGTACGACTTCACCGAGAAAGACATCGACGAGAGCAAGATCATCGTCATCAACGGCGTGTCGAAGCTGTACGGCATGACGGGCTTCCGCATCGGGTGGGCCGTGGCGAACCGGCAGTTGGTGGAAGTCATGACGAACATCCAGGGGCAGATCACCTCCTGCGCCTCCCCGGTGATGCAGGCCGGGGCTGAAGGGGCGTTGATGGGCGTCCAGAACGTGGTGGAGAGCCTGCGCCTGACCATTCAGAACAACCGCGACGTGATGATCACCGAACTGGGGACGATAAACGGCGTGCGCGTGGTCAAGCCAGCAGGCACGTTCTACTGCCTGCCGGACTTCCGCGCCTACACCAACGACTCGTGCGAGCTGGCGGAGTTCCTGCTGAAAAAGGCGCTGGTCGTCACGGTGCCGGGCCGGGAGTTCGGCGCCGAGGGGCACCTGCGCCTGAGCTTCGCAGGCAGCCTGAAGGACATCATCGAAGGCGTTAAGCGCATCCGGTGGGCACTCGATCCGGCCGCGCCCAACGAGATCTTCCTCGGGGACCGCAAACTAGTGAGGGACTGGCTATGAGAAATCTGCTGCACATCAAGACCCCGGCGCACGATCAGGCGGCGCTCCTCAAGAGCGACTACGGCCTGGAAAATCATGGCCTGGTCCGGCTGAACAACGTCTATTGGAACCTGGCGACCGAGGCCCTGTACGAGGAGATCGTGGTGCGCGGCGAGGGGCGTATCAGTCAGGACGGGCCGATCGTGCTCACGTCGGGCAAGCACACCGCGCGCTCGGCACAGGACAAGTACATCGTGCGCGAGCCGAGCACGGAGGACCAGATCTGGTGGGGCGAGTACAACCGCCCCATCGACCCGGAGACCTTTAACGAGCTGTACAACCGCATCCAGGGCTACCTGCAAGACCGCGATGTATTCGTGCAGGATTGCTTCGTCGGCGCGGACCCGGACTACCGGATGCCGATCCGCGTGATCAGCGAGTACGCATGGCACAGCCTGTTCGCGCGGAATATGTTCATCCTGCCGCGCAACCGCGAGGAATATCGCCAGCACGTGCCGGACTTCACGGTGCTGGCCGTGCCCGGCTTCGCGGCGTACGCGCCCATCGACGGGCTGCGCTCCAGCACGTTCATCATCCTCAACTTCGAGCAGCGGATGTGCATCATCGGAGACACAGCCTACAGCGGCGAGATCAAGAAGTCCGTCTTCACGCTCATGAACTTCCTGCTGCCGCTGAAGGGCGTGATGCCGATGCACTGCTCCGCGAACGTGGGGCCGGAGGGCGACACGGCGCTGTTCTTCGGGCTGAGCGGCACGGGCAAGACGACGCTCTCCGCCGACCCGACGCGCAGCCTGATCGGCGACGACGAGCACGGTTGGAACGACAGCGGCGTGTTCAACTTCGAGGGCGGCTGCTACGCCAAGGTGATCCAGCTTTCGCCGACAGCCGAGCCGCAGATCTACGCGGCGACGCGGCGCTTCGGGACGATCCTCGAGAACGTGGTGTACGACCCGGCCACACGCAAGATCGACCTGGACGACCCGTCGATCACCGAGAACACGCGCGCGTCGTACCCCCTGTCGTTCATCGACAACGCCGTGCCGGAGAAGCGCGGCGGCCATCCGCGCAACATCGTCCTGCTGACGTGCGACGCGCAGGGCGTCCTGCCGCCCATCGCGCGGCTGTCCGTGGAGCAGGCGCTCTACCATTTCATCTCCGGCTACACCTCGAAGATCGCGGGCACGGAGGTGGGCCTCGGCGCCGAGCCGCAGATCACGTTCAGCACGTGCTTCGGCGCGCCGTTCATGGTGCACCGTCCCAGCTACTATGCCGACCTGCTGCGCAACAAGATCAACCGCTACGGCGTGAAATGCTGGCTGCTGAACACCGGCTGGGTTGGCGGGCCGTTCGGCATCGGCAAGCGGATCAGCATCAAGTACACGCGCACGCTGCTCAACGCCGCGCTCAATGGCGAGCTGGACGACGTCGCGTATTACCAGGACCCGGTGTTCGGGTTCCAGGTGCCGCGCCAGTGCCCCGGCGTGCCGGAGAGCGTGCTGTACCCGGCTGAGGCGTGGGCCGACCAGGAGGAATACTGGAAGCGCTACCGCGACCTCGCCGCGCGGTTCGTGAACAACTTCCAGAAGTACGCCGCCGACTGCCCCCCAGACGTGCGCGCCGCCGGGCCGGACCCGGAGCGCGTGCCGGTGGGCGTGCACCGCATGGCGGGCGACGGCAAGTGGGCGGAGTAGAACCTATCCCCTTACAGGATCGGATCAGGATAACGAGGACGCCCGGCACG
>CAZGLU010000328.1:0-4801 GCA_964526095.1 uncultured Anaerolineaceae bacterium
CTGGGCGGCGGCGCTCAGCGTGTCCTCGTCGGGGTCGCTGGCGCTGAAGGGCACGTTGCGCACCTCACCGGGGCTGAGCGTCTGGCCCTCGATGCCCTGGATCGTCGGCGGGCGGTTGGGCTGGACGACAGTTACCTGGAACGTCGTGGACGCTGTTTCGCCGGACGGATCCTGAACGGTGACGCCGACGGTCGCGGTGCCGGGGTTGACGGCCTGAAGCTGGATCACACCGCCCTCGCCGATAGCGGCCTGCACGACGTCGGGGTTATCCGACTGGGCGGCGGCGCTCAGCGTGTCCTCGTCGGGGTCGCTGGCGCTGAAGGGCACGGCCCGCGCCTCGCCGGGGCTGAGCGTCTGATTCTCGATGCCCTGGATCGTCGGCGGGCGGTTCGGTTGCACGACGGTCACCTGGAAGGTGGTGGTGCCGTTCGAGCCGGACGGATCCTCCACGACGATCGCCACCGTGGCGCTGCCAGCGGCCACAGCCCGAAGCTGCACGCGGCCCTCCGCGATCGACGCCTCGACCACGCCGGGGTTGTCCGACTGGGCGACGGCGGTCAGTTCGTCGCCGTCCGGGTCGGACGCGCTGAACTCAACCGCGCGCTCGTCGCCGACGTTCAGGGTTTGCGCCTCCACCTGCTCGACTGTGGGCGGCCGGTTCGGCTGCTCCACGCCGACCTGGAAGCTCGTCTCCGCCGTCTCGCCCGCCGGGTCCTCGACGCTCACGGTGATCTGGGCGGTGCCGGGGGCCTGGGCGCTGATCGTGATGCCTTCGTCGGTGATCTCCGCCGTCGCGACCTCCGGATCGCTCGACTCGGCGGACGCGGTCAGGGGATCATCGTCCGGATCGGTGGCCGTCAGCGGGATCGTGACGGTCTCACCGACCTGAAGCGCCTGGGAGCCAATCGGCTCGATGCTCGGCGGGCGGTTCGGCTGCTCGACCCGGACCTCGAACGACGTGCTGGCGACCCCGCCCTCGAAGTCCTCAGCCCGCAGCGTGACCGTGGCAACGCCCGCCGCACGCGCGCGGAGTGGCAGCCGCCCGCTCGACGGCTCGCCAACCTCGACGATGTCCGGGTTGCTCGACTGCGCCGTGACGCGCAGCGGGTCGTCCTCGGGGTCGGTGATGGTGTAGTTGACCACACGCTCTTCACCGACCGCCATCATCTGCGTGTCGATCGGCTGCACGACCGGCGGCAGGTTCGATACCTGCGTGTCCTCCGGCGTCGCGGTGGACGTGGCCGTTTCCGTCGCCGTGGGGGTTTCCGTCGGCGTCGCAGTCGGTGTGTCCGTCGGCGTCGCGGTGTCGACCGGCGTCACGGTGCCCGTCGCGGTCGCGGTCGGCGTGTCGGTGGGCATGGCGGTATCTGTGGCCGTCGCCGTCGGCGTGTCCGTCGCCGTCGGCGTGTCCGTCGGCGGGACGGCGGTCGTCGTGGGGGTGGCCGTCGCGGTCGCGGTGAAGGTCGGCGTGATCGACGGCGTATGGGTCGGCGTGGGCGGGATCGCGCCGATGGGGATGTTGGCGCAGCTCCCCAGCAGCGTCGTGTACTGTGCCTCAACCCAGCCATACGTGCCTGCGATGGCGATCTGCCACCAGCGCGCCTGCGCATCCCGCGCGATGAGCGGGAACTGCTGCCCGGCGCTGAGGATCGTCATGCGGGTGTATTGCGGCCCCGGTCCGCTGTAGACCGGCAGCCCATCGACGTTGATCCGCACGCGGCACGGCTCCGGGCTGGGGGTCAGCGTCGGCGTGCCCGGCGGCAGCGGCGTCGCCGTGATCACGATCGGCGTCGGTGACGGCGGCAGCGGCGTGTTGGTCGGCGGGACGGTCGGCGGCGTGATGCCGGGCTGGAGCGTCGGCGTCGGCGGGGGCAGGGCGATGCCGATCGTCGTGCAGTCGCCCAACTGGTTGACGTAGTAGCCGCTGACCCAGCCGTAGCGGCCGTTGTAGAAGACCTGCCACCACGGGTCGGGGTAAAGCTGGCGGCCGGTCACCGGCAGGTTTTGCCCGATGGTGACGCGGTCGATGGTGTCATACACGAGGCCGGGGCCGGAGCGCACGGCCAGCGACCCGACCGTGATCTGCACGCGGCAGGTGCGGTCCTGCGCGATCTGGGTGGCCGTCATGAACGGGATCGTCGCCAGGGAGGTCTGCTGTGGCGTGGCGGTGAGTTGCGTCGCGCGCTGGCGGGCCGTCAATGTGATCGTCTGCGGATCGCCGCGCGTGTCGCCGCGCCAGGGCAGGATCGTCAGTTGTTCCGGGCCGAGGTTGCGCGGGTGCCAGCGGAACAGGACCTCGAACTCCCGCTCGCCGGTCTCAAGCTGCGGCGAAGCCTGGGACGCGATCACGACGTCGTCCACGATCAGCTCGACGCGCGTCACGCCGACGGCGTCGTTCGCCACGGCGTAGATCAGCACGTCGCTGTCGACCAGCACCTGGGCGCCGTCGTCGGGGGCCTGCACGATGGCGACCGGCCGGCCGCCGCCGCCGACGGGGGTGCCCTCGTCGTTGTCGTCGCCGCCGGTCAGGTTGCAGGCGAGGGCGGCTGCCAGGAGCAACAGGAAGGGCAGCAGTGCCAGCCGGATATTCGAGTGTGAGCGTGAGCCGGTTGTCATGCAGTCCTCCTACCCGCCCGGTACGGACCCCAGGCGCGCGCGATCAGGCGAGGGATAAGGCGTAATGATCCCATATTCAGTCTATTACCCTTTGCGCGATTGTGCCACATGCGCCCGCTAAGCGTAGTCAGATCATCGTGGAAGCGCCGGAAATTGTCAACGCGCGGGGCGGTTGCTGTTCGCGTGGCGTGCTGCCAGAATTGAGCTAACCGATGGTTGCAGCCAGGGAGACGAGGACGATGAAGATCGGCATTGTGGGCAGTGGTCTGGTAGGGGCGACGGCTGCGTATGCGCTGGTGATGCGCGGCGTGGGACGCGAGATCGTGCTGACCGATAAGAACCCGGCGCGCGCCAGCGCCGAGGCGGACGACATCCTGCACGCGGTGCCGTTCGCGCACCCGCTGGTGGTCCGCGCGGGGGACTACGCCGACCTCGCGGATGCCCCGGTCGTCATCGTCTCGGCGGGGGTGAACCAGCGCCCCGGCGAGACGCGGCTGCAACTGTTGGAGCGCAACGCGGCGGTCTTCCGCGAGGTGATCCCGAACATCCTGCGCCATGCCCCGGACGCGGTGCTGGTCATCGCGACGAACCCGGTGGACATCATGACGCACATCGCCGCGCGCTTCGCGGTGGCGTTCGGCGTGCCGTACGGCCGGGTGCTCGGCTCCGGCACCACGCTGGACACGGCCCGCTTCCGCGCCCTGCTCGGTCGGCACCTCGGCATTGAGGCGTACAACGTGCATGCCTACGTGCTCGGCGAGCACGGTGACTCCGAGGTTTTGGCCTGGTCGCAGGTGAGCATCGGCGGCATCCCGCTGGAGGAGTTCTGCACGGACCAGGCGACGAATGTCACGCAGGAAGTGCGCGATGCCATCGATGAGCGCGTGCGCCGCGCCGCCTACCACATCATCGAGGGCAAGGGCGCGACGTACTACGGGGTCGGCAGCGCCCTGGCGCGCATCGCCAGCGTGATCCTCGGCGATCAGCGCTCGCTGATGACGGTTTGCAGCCCGATGGAGGGGGTC
Organism: uncultured Anaerolineaceae bacterium; assembly: GCA_964526095.1. Taxonomy (GTDB): domain Bacteria; phylum Chloroflexota; class Anaerolineae; order Aggregatilineales; family Aggregatilineaceae; genus Aggregatilinea. Next base: position 3,642 of record CAZGLU010000328.1, read on the forward strand.
GCGGGCGTTGAGGACGTAACCGTTTCCCTGCCGAAGCTGGTAGGCGCGCAGGGCGTCTTGAGCACCTGCGTCTTTTCGCTGTCAGACGAGGAGCAGGCGGCGTTGCAGCGGAGCGCCCGCATCGTGAAGGACGCCATCGACAGCCTGGAGGACGTGTGGCAGTAGACGCGGTCCGGCTGCTGGCCGCACCCCCGCCTTGACTGAGCCGGCGTGCCGCCGCTGCGGCCCCGGCAGCCTCCCGTGACGAGCTGCGCGCATGATCGCTACCCTGTTCCGGGAAAATCCATGCTATTATAGCAGCAGGTCTTATCCTCAGGTGACGCGCCTCGTTACGGCGCGCATCATCCGCATCAGGGAGCAGAGTGACCATGCGCAAGGGATACGGTGCTTTGCGGTTCGCCAGCTTCTTCTACGGTGTGCTGGCGGGGATCACCTTGATCGCGACCATTGGGGCGGTGGTGGTTGCGATACTGTTGATCGACGGGAACGAGGACATCGAGCAAGCTCTCGATGACAGTGGGGTGTACACCGTCCCTGAGGATTACGACAGCGGGGATGCGCTGCGCATCAGCGGGATCGTGGTCGTGGCGGGCTTGCTGCTGTTCGTGACGTTCCTGGCGCTGGCGAGCTACATCGACCTCCAGGTGGACCAGACGGATCACCTGCGCGACGTGCGGGCGCTTCTGTTGCAGATCTATAAGCGCAACGCGCCCCTGTAGCACCGGCCCTGACCTGTCGCCGCGCATCTGTATCAAGCCCTCGCCGTGTGGTGTGGGCTTTTTGGTTTGCGGGCGCGGCATAAGAAACGGTACTCCTGGCCTGTAGTGAGCCGCTGGCGCCTGTGGTACAGTGAGGGCGCTCGCGGAGGCCAGGATGAATCATGCTGCTACAAAAGCGGTTCCCGTTGTCTTTCTGCTCTTGCTGCTCAGCGTCGCTGCGGCGGCGTTCCTGCCGTCCGGCGTAGACTGGACCACGGCCCTGCGCCCGGCGGCGCTGGACATCGGCCGGGGGCGCTCGCCCTACGAACACCTGAGTTTCCTCAACCCGCCCTGGACCGGGGCGCTGCTTCTGCCGATCGCCGTGCTGCCGGAACAGCTTGGGCGCGGGGTGCTGTTCGCGGTCAGCCTCGCCGCCTTTGGGCTGGTGCTGATCCGGCTGGG
>CAZGLU010000329.1:0-4797 GCA_964526095.1 uncultured Anaerolineaceae bacterium
TGGCCGTTTCGACGGCGGCGATCTTCATCCGGCTGGCGCAGGCGGAGGGCGCGCCCTCGTTGGTGCTGGCCGCGGCGCGGTTGTGCGTGGCGTCGGTAGCGCTGACGCCGGTGGTGCTGTCGCGCCACCGCCGGGCGCTGCGGGACGTGACGCGGCGGGACCTGGCCTGGGCGCTGGCCTCCGGGCTGGTGCTGGGCCTGCACTTCGCGACGTGGATCCAGTCGCTGGAGTACACGGCGGTGGTCAACAGCGTGGTGCTGGTCACGACGTCGCCGCTGTGGGTGGCGCTGCTGTCACCGTTGTTCCTGAAGGAAAGCCTGCGGCGCTGGGCGGCGTTCGGGCTGCTGCTGGCGCTCGGTGGGGGGGCGCTGGTCGGGCTGGCGGGCGACGCGGGCGATCCGCCGACGCGGCACGATCCGCTGTTGGGCAACGGGCTGGCGCTGACCGGCGCGCTGATGGTGGCGATCTACTTCATGATCGGGCGGCAGCTTCGCGCGAGGCTGCACGTGCTGGTATACACGTGGCTGGTGTACTCGTTCGCGGCGGCCTTCCTGGCCGTGGTGGTCCTGGCCGCCGGGGTGCAGGTGACGGGGCTACCGGCGGAGGCCTACCTGTGGATGCTGCTGATGGGGCTGGTGCCGCAGCTCATCGGGCACTCGCTGCTGAACTACGCGCTCGGCTACCTGCGCGCGGCGTACGTCAGCCTGGTCGTGCTGGCGGAGCCGATCGGGAGCGGCCTGCTGGCGTTCGTGCTGCTTGGGGAGGCGCCGGTCGCCCTGCAACTGGCCGGGTCCGCGCTGATCCTGGTCGGGCTCGTGATCGCCAGCCGCGAGCGAGAAGTGGAAAAAAACGCGCGCGATGGGTAGACTGCAAGCACGGACGAAGTGAGGCAAGGCGATGGACGGGATCTTTGGTGTTGGCTTAGCAGAAATGCTGATCATTGGGCTGGCGCTGTTTATCATCGGCGGGCCGGAGAACACGGCTAAATGGGCGCGCGAGGCAGGACGCATCATGCGCAAAGTGCGCCGGTCGTGGGAAGAGGTCATGTCCGAAATGGAGCGCGAGCTTGGCCCCGACGGCAAGGAACTGATGGACGCGACGCGCGAGCTGGGGCGCAGCGCCCACGAACTGCGTACGATGTCCTCGCCGCGCCGCCTGCTATCGGAGACGGCGCGCATGATCGACCCCCCACCGAGCGCCACGCCGAAGGCCAGCCGCACGACCCCGGCGGATACGTCGTCCGCCGCCCCCTCATCGAACGGTGGCACGGGTGACGGCACAGAGGCCAACGGCTCGCGGTATCGCGCGTGGCTGCCCCCGGAAGACAAATAATACAAAATCCCAACAAGAAAATCGTACAATTTGCTCAGGATGGTGCTTGCATACGCCCCAGGCTGCGCTATAATGAGGGTGAAAAGGTCGGATTAATCTGATTGATCCGATCATTTGTCCGTGAAAGGTGTGCCCGGTGGCGCTGCCGAACTCCAGCATCCTGCGCTATATCATTCAGCACCAAGTCCAGCCCGGCGACCGTCTGCCGACCATCAGCGAACTGAGCCGCGAACTGGGCGTAAGCGTAGGGAAGATCCGCGAGGAGCTGGAGGTTGTGCGGGCGCTGGGGCTGGTGCAGGTCAAGCCGCGCCGGGGGACCCAGGTACAGGAGTTCTGCTTCGGCCCGGCGGCGACGCTGAGCGTGCTGTACGCGGTGGCCCTCAACCGCGACTATTTCCACGACTTCACGCAACTGAGAGACAGCATAGAACTCGGCTTCTGGCACGAATCCGTGCCGTACCTCACGGCGGACGACATCGCGGATCTGCGCGCGCTCGTCGAGGCGGCGCGGGCCAAGCTCAACGAGACCCCGCCGGTCGTCCCGGTTGACGAACACCGTGATTTTCACATGGTCTTCTTCCGGCCGCTTGACAACCCATTTGTGAAAGGGCTGTTGGAGGCGTATTGGGCCGCATACAAGGTGTTCGCGGTCTCTCTCTATGCAGACCTGTCCCATCATCGCAAGGTGTGGGATTATCACGAACGGATGGTGAACTGTGTGGCGGCAGGTGACTTCGTCGGGGGCCGACTGGCCCTTGAGGAGCACATGGCCCTGCTGCGCCACCCTCCGGAACAGGCGGGGACGTCGAACGGGCTTCACACCGGCGTGGGGTTACACCTGTTTGAATAGTTCGGAACGGATGCACGGGGCGGTCCCGTGCAATTTTATGTCTCATGTTATCGGCTAACGCATGAAGTGCAGCTTGAGGAGCGGATATTGATGGGCAACGTTCAGAGTTCACCGCTGGAATCACTCGTCGCCGAGCGCGTGCCCGTGGTGAACGACTTCCAGATCATGATCGCAACCGTCAACGGATCGGGCAGCCAGACGGCGAATACGGTGATCCTGCGCTCGATCTTCCGGATGGGCATCCCGGTCAATGGCAAAAATATCTTTCCGTCGAACATTCAGGGCATGCCGACGTGGTTCACCATCCGTGTGAGCAAGGATGGCTACATCGCGCGGCGCGAGGATTACCACATCCTGGTGGCGATGAACGAGCAGACCGCCGCCGAAGACCTGCGGAACCTGGCGAGCGGCGGCGTGTGCCTGTACCCGGAGGAATGGAATCTGAACCGCAGCCGGGATGACGTGGTCTATTACCCGATGCCGGTGAAGGCCCTGATCGACGCGTCGGAGACGCCGACCAACCTGAAGTCGTATGTGGCCAACATGGTGTATGTGGGGGTGCTGGCCACGTTGCTCAACATCGACCTGGACGAGATCGAGTTTTCACTTAACTTCCATTTCGGCGGCAAGGCCAAGCCCGTACAACTCAATATGTCCGTGGTGCGGGCGGCGTACGAGTGGGCGCAGGATCATCTGGCGAAGGCGGACGCCTACCTGCTAGAACCGATGGATCGCACGGAAGGGATGCTGCTGCTGGACGGCAATTCCGCCAGCGCGCTGGGCGCGGTCTTCGGCGGCGTATCGATCGTGGCGTGGTACCCGATCACACCCTCGACGAGCCTGATCGACTCCACACGCGAGTACCTGGACGACCTGCGGACCGACCCGGAGACGGGGAAGGCGACGTATGCCGTGCTTCAGGCCGAGGACGAGATCGGCGCGATCGGCATGGTGATCGGCGCGGGCTGGGCGGGTGCGCGCGCCATGACCGCCACCTCCGGCCCCGGCATCTCGCTGATGACCGAGTTCGTGGGGCTGGGCTATTACGCCGAGGTGCCCGCCGTGATCTTCGACGTGCAGCGGATGGGGCCGAGCACGGGGCTGCCGACGCGTACGGCGCAGGGTGATGTGCTCTCGATCTACTTCCTCGGCCACGGGGATACGAAGCACGTGATGTTGTTCCCGGCGGGGCTTGAGGAAGCCTTCGAGTTCGGCTGGCGGGCGTTCGACCTGGCCGAGCGGCTGCAAACGCCGGTGTTCGTGATGCTCGACCTCGACCTGGGCATGAACCTGTGGATGAGCCGGCCCTTCGAGTACCCGGACCAGCCGATGGACCGGGGGAAGGTGCTGACCGCCGAGGACCTGGACAGACTGGGCAGCTTTGCCCGGTACAAGGACGTGGACGGGGACGGCATCGGCTACCGGACGCTGCCGGGCCTGGATCACCCCTTGGGGGCGTGGTTCGCGCGGGGCACCGGGCACGACGAGCGCGCGATCTACAGCGAGCGCCCGGAGGACTGGGTGGCCAACATGCGCCGCCTGGGCGTGAAGTTCGACACGGCGCGCAAGCTGGTGCCCGCGCCGATGGTGGACCGGGTGAGCGGGGCGGCGATCGGGCTGATCGCCTACGGCAGCACGGACCCCTGCATCGTGGAGGGGCGCGACCGCCTGCGCGAGCAAGGCATCGAGACGAGCTACCTGCGGCTGCGGGCGCTGCCGGTGAACGAGACTACGCGCGACTTCATCGCGGACCATGAACGGGTGTACGTGGTCGAGAACAACACCGACGGGCAGATGGCAAAGATCCTGCGCATGGAGTTTCCGGAGCTTGCGCCGCGCATTCATTCGCTGGCTTACTCAGACGGGCTGCCGCTGACGGCACGCTGGCTGACGACATCACTGCTAGAGCAGGAGCGTTAACGATGGGGACCGCACGGGTTAATCTGATTGGGCTGGAACGCAACGACTACAAGGGCGGCACGTCCACACTCTGCCAGGGCTGCGGCCATAACTCGATCGCAAACCAGATCATCGCGGTGTGCTATGAACTGTCGATCAACCCGCACCAGATCGTGAAGCTGAGCGGGATCGGCTGCTCCAGCAAATCACCGGCGTACTTCCTGGGGCGCTCGCACGGCTTCAACTCCCTGCACGGGCGCATGCCCGCGATCGCGACCGGCGCGACGACCGCCAACCGGGACCTGATCGCGATCGGCGTCAGCGGGGACGGCGACACGGGCAGCATCGGGCTGGGGCAGTTCAAGCACATGGTCCGGCGCAACGTGCCGATCGTGTACATCGTGGAGAACAACGGCGTTTACGGCCTGACCAAGGGCCAGTTCTCGGCCACGGCGGATATGGGTCAGGAATTGAAGTACGCCGGGATCAACGAGCTGCCGCCGATCGACATCTGCATCGAGGCGCTGGCGGCGGATGCGTCCTTCGTGGCGCGGTCGTTTGCCGGGGATTCCAAACAGGTGCGCGAACTGCTCAAGGCCGCGCTGAGCCATCGCGGCACGGCGGTGCTGGACATCATCAGCCCGTGCGTGACGTTCAACAACCACGAAAGATCGGAAGAGCACACGTCTGAACTCCAGTCACGAGATTCCATCTCG
>CAZGLU010000330.1:0-4797 GCA_964526095.1 uncultured Anaerolineaceae bacterium
ACCCTATCCTACACTCTTTCCCTACACGACGCTCTTCCGATCTGGAAGAAAAGCCAGTCTCCGCACGTCCGGTAGGGGCGGGTTTGGAAACCCGCCCTCCAGCCCTCGACAGGGTACGACATGGACTCTCACGCTGATTGTAGCGCCGGTTGGGCCGGGACGCGGCGAAATTCACGATTTATTCAGCCGGGCAGGCAACGTCCGCCTAGCGACGCGCCGGGCGGGAGCGCTCCGCGTCGGCGGGCGCACGGCGCAGGCGGCGCGCGAGATCGTGGCGGTGGCGGTAGAGCAGCAGAAGCAGCGCGGCGATCGCGACGAGCAGGCTGAACACCTGGGAAACGTTGACCCCGCCGGACACCGTGACCTCGATACGCAGGAACTCCAGGAAAAAGCGTACGGTGGGATAGGAGACGAGGTACATCAGCAGGAAGTCACCCCTCTTGAAGCGGTGACGGTGGTTCAGCCACAGATAGAGCAGCACGCCCACGGTGGCGAGGTTCCACAGCGATTCGTAGAGGAACAGCGGGTGAAAGTGCGTATATGCCGCGTATTCCGGCGGCGGGTTGCTGATGCGCAGGCCCCAGGGCAGATCGGTGGGCGTGCCATACAGCTCCTCGTTGACGTAGTTGCCCCAGCGCCCGATGGCCTGCCCCAGCGGCAGGACGACCGCACCGGTATCCAGCCAGGCCAGCAGATCGATCCGCCGCCGCCATGCGTACAACATGACGCCGAGCACACCGCCGATGACCGCGCCGAAGATCGACAGGCCGCCGCGCCACAGGACGAGCGGCCCTTCGTTCAGGTCGAAGAAGTGGCGCAGGTACCAGGCCGTGTCGCGGCCCGCCTCGACCATCGAGATCGAGGGGAACAGGACGTGCCACGCGCGGGCGAAGATCACGCCCAGCGCAACCACCCACAGCAGGCCGTCCCACACCACGTCGGGGTCTTTGTCGTCACGCTTCGCCATCCACGCGGCGAGCAGCGCGGCGAGCGCGATGCCGAGCACGATCAGCAGCCCGTACCAGTGAAAGGTGGGGTTCAGCGTGAGGCCAAAGATCTCGATGGGGCCGATCTCCAGGCCCCGGCGATCGATGTTCATTGCGCGGCCTCCCTGGCCCTCAGTTGGCGATAGACATGGACGATGCGCTGCAAGACGGTGATGTGCGTGCCGATCACCAGGATCCACAGGCCGGGCAGCACCCACCCGGTCAGCAGCATGGCGAGGAGGATGCCGACGCGCTCCATGCGCGTGAGCAGGCCGACCTTACACTCGACGTCCAGCCCTTCGGCGCGCGCGCGGGTGTAGCTGACAAGCACCGACCCCAGCAGCGCGAGCACACTGAGCAACACGCCCGCCTCACTGCCCCGCGTCGTGAAGTAGTAGGCGAAGGCCATGAACAGGAAGCCGTCGGCGTAGCGATCGAGCGTCGAGTCAAAGAAGGCGCCAAACTTGCCCGTGCGCGCCATCGCGCGGGCAACCGCACCGTCGAGCGCGTCGAGCGGCATGCCGAGCAGCAAGATCACCCCGGCCCAAAAGAAGTGCCCCTGCGACACGACCAGGGCCGCCACGGCGACGATCACCAGCCCCGTGGCGGTGATCCAGTCCGGATGGATACCGGCCCGCCACAGGGTCCGGCCCAGCCAGGTGGTCAGGCCGGAGGTGTGGTAGCGCACGCGGTCGGTGAGCGTGTTGAAGTGCGGTGTCGGTTTTTCGGCTGACATAGTGCCACCCTCGGTTGGAGAGAAGGCCCGGCTGGCAAAAGTTCACCCTTGCCAAGCGCGCGGCCAACAGGTAAACTACAGACCGTTCGCGGGGCGTAGCGCAGTTTGGCTAGCGCGCACCGTTCGGGTCGGTGAGGTCCCCGGTTCAAATCCGGGCGCCCCGACAAAACTCCCACCCGTCAGTTGGGAGTTTTTGGTTTAAAGTGCGCGGCGCATTTCCGCCCCCATCCCCTGCCCCCTTCCCCACGCAAGCGGAGGGAAAGGGAACAAGCGCCGTCCTCGCACCCGGTTCGCGCGGGAAACGGAGGGCGACGAGGGGACCAGGGCGCTGCACAAGCACATGACCCTCTAGAGGCCGTTGGCCTTGGCCGCATCCCACAGCGCGTCCATCTCGTCGAGCGTCATCTGGTCGAGGTCCAGGCCGCGCGCGGCGGCGTGCTGCTCGATGAAGTGGAAGCGGTCGAAGAAGCGGCGGTTGGCGTCGCGCAGGGCGGACTCCGGCTCGACGCCGAGCCAGCGCGCCAGGTTCACCACGGCGAACAGCAGATCGCCCGCCTCGCTCGCGCGCCTGTCCTCCGGGGCCTCCAACAGCTCGGCCAATTCCTCATGCACCTTCGCGATGACCGGGTCAATCGTCTCCCAGTCGAAATTGACGCGCGCAGCGCGGCTCTGGTAGCTGTAAGCCTGGGACAGCGCCGGGAGCGAGCGGGAAACGCCCTCCAGGCGGGAGGTGCGCGTCTCGCCCTTCTCCTGCTGCTTGAGCCTGTCCCAGTTTACCTTTACGTCCTGGTCGTCGCGAACGTTCACCTCGCCCCAGACATGGGGGTGACGCCGCACGATCTTCTCGTTGATCGCGGCCAGCACGTCGGACATGCGGAACTCGCCCGTATCGACGGCGATCTGGCTGTGCAGGACGATCTGGAGCAGCAGGTCGCCCAATTCCTCGCGCAGCAGGTCGGTGTCGCCCGCATCGAGCGCGTCGAGGACCTCGTACGTTTCCTCAAGCAGGTACGGGCGCAGCGAGCTATGCGTCTGCTTGCGATCCCAGGGGCAGCCCTCCGGCGCGCGCAGGTGGGCGATCGTCTCCTGAAACGTCTCGAACGCCCCCGGCTGCGGCAGCGGCGGGACGAACAGCGCCGCTACGCCGGAACTTTCCGCGCCCGGCGCCAGCCCGTCCAGCGCGACCTGCTCCACGCGGAGGGACGCCTCCCCTGCCCCGCCGAACACAAGCGCAACCGGGTGATCGGCGGGATACTGGTTGAGCAGGACGCGGCGCAACGTGCCGAGATCGTCCGCGCCGACGCCCAGGACGAGCGCCGGGGCGTCCGGGTTCAGGGGCGGATGGTGCATCCCGGCGAAGCGGCGCACGTCCAGTAGCTGCACGTGGTCCAGCGCCTCCTGGCCGAGCGCGGCCAGCGCACGGGCAGCGAATGCAAGATCAAGCTGAGGGGGCATCCTATCCCTTCCGGTTCAGGCCGGGCGGAACCGGCACTTCGGTCGGCATGTCCCGGTTATAAACGGAAACAGGCAAAACCCCCACCAACAGCCGAGGGGACTTTGCCTGAAGCGCCCAAAACGTTGCGGATACGTGCTAACGCTTGGTGTAGGTCGGGGCCTTACGGGCACGCTTGAGGCCGGGCTTCTTGCGCTCCTTGATGCGCGGGTCGCGCGACAGGTACTCGCCCTGGCGCAGCGTGGAACGCCACTCCGGCTCCACCTGGATCAGCGCGCGGGCGATGCCCAACTGGATCGCGTCGCGCTGGCCGGTCACGCCACCGCCGGTGACCTTGACCGTCACGTTGTAGGCCGATTCCTGGGCCACAGCGCGCAGGGGCGCGAGCGCCAGATCAAGGTCGCCCTGGCGCGACAGATACTGGTCACCCGGCTTGTCGTTGATCACGATCGTGCCGTCACCGCCGGGCCAGAGCCGCACGCGCGCCGTGGAGGTCTTGCGCCGCCCAACACCTTCGTAGTACTGGTTCGCCATAGTCTTTACTTTCCTCTTCGCGCCTAAATGTCGAGCACCTTAGGCTGCTGCGCCTGGTGCGGGTGCTTGTCGCCAGCATAGATCTTCAGCTTCTTGATCATCCGGCGGCCGAGCTTGTTCTTCGGCAGCATCCCCCGCACGGCGGCATGCAGCACGCGCTCCGGGTACCGGTCGAGCTGCTGGCGCAAGGTGACGGACTTCAGACCGCCCGGATAACCGGAGTGGCGGTAGTACATCTTGGAGTCCAGCTTGTCGCCGGTGACGCGGATCTTCTCGCAGTTGATGATGATCACGTAATCCCCGGTATCCATGTGGGGGGCGTAGATCGGCTTATGCTTGCCGCGCAGAATACGCGCGACCTCGGTGGCGAGACGCCCGAGGGTTTTGTCCTTGGCATCCACCACGAACCATTCGTGTTGGATGTCTTTTGGCGTGGGGCTGTAAGTCTTGATCCTCATGCTTTCATGCTCCAGCGGGCGTCTTCCCGCTCACTTCAGTAGCTTACCCTGATTAGGCACAGCCCGTTGGCGGGGGCCATGTCGTTCAGACACGCACCGCTCGCCGGGTGCAGGGCTGCTTCGAATACGTCGGGCGCCAGCTTGCCGCTGCCCACCCGCGCCAACGTCCCTACGATACGGCGCACCATCCGGTACAAGAAGGCGTTAGCCTCGATCGTGTAGCGGATGACCTGCGCCGGTGGCTCCGCCGGGACGACCGTCAACTCGGAGCGCAGCACCTCACGCGTGGTGTTCTCGCCCTGCGGCGGGCGGCCAAACGCGGCGAAGTCATGCACCCCAACCAACACCCCCGCCGCGCGGCGCATGGCCTCGACATCCAGCCATTCGCGCACCGGGACATGCCACGCGTAGCGGTCCCAGAGCGGCTGCCGCGACGGCGCGACGTAGAGCGTGTACTCGTACGTGCGGCTGCGCGCGTCGAAGCGGGGGTGAAAGCCTTCCGCCGCCTCGTCCAGCGCCTGAACGGCGACCGCGCCGGGCAGTGTTGCGTTGAGCGCCCGGCCTAGCTCGTCGGGGGTATGCTTCAGATCGGAAGAGCACACGTCTGAACTCCAGTCACCGCTCATTATC
>CAZGLU010000331.1:0-4793 GCA_964526095.1 uncultured Anaerolineaceae bacterium
CGCGATACTGCCCTGCGGCGGTGTCCCCGCGGCAAACGAGGCATTGATGGGCGTGGACATGCTCTCGCTGTCGTCGCACAAGTTCTACGGGCCGAAGGGCGCGGGGGTCTTCGTGCTGCGCGCGGGCACGCCCTTCCTGTCGTCCAGCACGGGCGCGGGCCACGAGGAACACCGCCGCGCCGGGACACACAACACGCCGGGCATCGTCGGCACGGCGCGCGCGTTGGAACTGGCGCGCGAGCGGCAGCCCACCGAGGCGCCCCGCCTGGCCGCCTTGCGCGACCGGCTGATCGAGGGCATCACGACGCGCGTGCCGGACGCTCAGGTGACGGGCGACCCGGTGGCCCGGCTGCCGGGCCACGCCAGCTTCGTCTTCCGCAACACCGACGCCAACACGCTGCTGGTGCTGCTGGACCAGGACGGCATCGCGGCGTCATCGGGCAGCGCGTGCAAGACCGGCAACCCGCAGCCCTCGCCCCTGCTGGAGGCGTGCGGCTTCGGGCCGGAGTGGACGCGCGGCGGGCTGCGCCTGACGCTGGGCCGCCATACAACCGCCGACGAGGTCGAGCAGGCGATCGGGATCGTCGCCAGCGCCGTCGAGCGCACGCGGCAGTACGCTGCCTTAAGCTGGACATAGCCGCCCGGCCTATCAGAGGCACCTCCCTTCCCCTCACGCGCTGCTCCCCGGCGTGCCCGCGTGGGGCGCGGTCCCCAGCCGAACGGCACCGGATTAATCGAACGGATTGAGTGAGTCAGTAGAAACGCGAGAACGAACGCCTATGGACGACAAGTCACGGGTCGTCGTGGCGATGAGCGGCGGCGTGGATAGTTCGGTGGCGGCGGCGCTGCTGGTCGAGCAGGGTTACGACGTGATCGGCATGATGATGCGCCTCTGGTCGGAGGACTGCGGCGAGGGCGGATCGAACCGCTGCTGCACGCCGGGCCAGATGGCCGACGCCCGCCGCATCGCGGACCGGCTCGGCATCCCGTTTTACGTGATCGACACGCAGGAGGTCTTTCGCAACACGATCGTGCAGTTCTTCATCGACCGCTACGCCGCCGGTGACACCCCGAACCCGTGCCTGGAATGCAACCGGCACATCCGCTTCGAGTGGCTGCTGAACCATGCGCTGATGATGAAGGCGGATTACCTGGCGACCGGGCATTACGCGCGCGTGCAGCGTGACGCGGACGGCAGGGCGCGCCTGTTGAAGGGGCACGACGAGGCGAAGGATCAAAGCTACGTGCTGAGCGTGCTGACGCAGGACAAGCTGCACCATGCCCTGTTCCCTGTTGGTGACTACGCGAAGCCGCAGGTGCGCGAGATGGCCGCGCGCTTCAACCTGCCCGTCGCGCAGAAGCACGACAGCCAGGACCTCTGCTTCCTGGCGGACGGCGACTACCGGCGCTTCCTGGCCGAGCACGCGCCGGAGGCGGTGCAGCCCGGCCCGATCCTGACGCGCGACGGGCGCGAGCTAGGCCAGCACACCGGCCTGCCCCACTACACGATCGGGCAGCGCAAGGGGCTGCGCATCAGCGCGCCGGAGCCGCTGTACGTACTGGAGGCTGATGTTGCCCGCAACGCGCTGATCGTCGGCACGCTGGACGAGTTGGGCCGCCGCGCGCTGACGGCGGGCCGTGTGAACTGGATCGCGGGCGAGGCCCCGGCGGAACCCTTCCGCGCGGAGGTGAAGATCCGCTACAAGGCGCGCCCCGCCCCGGCGACGGTCACGCCGCTCGCCGACGACCGGGTGCGCGTCGAGTTCGACGCGCCGCTGCGCGACATCACGCCCGGCCAGGGTGCGGTGTTCTACCAGGGCGAGGAATGTCTCGGCGGGGGGATCATCACGCGGGCGGAATGACCGCCCGCCTAACAGCCCAACATACAAAAGCGCCGGGGATCACCCGGCGCAGTTTATCGTCCCTTCAAGGGCGCGTTACTGCCCTTTGTCCTTCGGCCCTTCGCTCAGCGCCTCGTCCACATCCTCGCGCGTGCCCTCGGCCTTGCCCGGCGTGCGCAGGTTGGGCGTCTCCGGCTCGATCCCTTCATCCCCCTCGGCCTGGCTCGGCAGCATGACCGGCTCATTGCTCGGGCGGCGACCTTCATCCGGCATCTTCACGCGGTTTTCCGTATCCTCGGCCACAGTATGCCTCCTCCTGGCTCGATCCTCTGCTGTCCAGGATACGCCGGAATCGGGAGCCACGCATCGGCGTATTGGGGCGTTCTGTGGTAGGCCACCTGGCAGGGTCGCGGATAAGCCGGATGGTCAGGGACGACCTGAGGAACCCGGCGCACGGTCGCACACGGCGACGCGTGGAGCGCGAACGATGCCGGGCGTGGTGGAGCGAGCTTCCCCTCACCCGCCCTGCAACAACCGCTGCACGTCGTCGCGGAAAAGCAGCATGATCAGCGTGCCGATCACAACGTAGGGGCCGTAGGGCAGCGGCGTAAAGAGCGCGTAGCGGCGGCCCATCACGGCGCGCGCCATGAGGTAGAGGATCGCGCCCAGCGCCCCGACAAAGACGGTGATCAGCGCGGCGAAGATGAACGCACGCCAGCCGAGCATCAGGCCGCTGAGCGTGGCGAGCATCACGTCCCCGAAGCCGAACGCGATCTCGCCCGTGCGCGCCGCCTCCGAAAAGACGATGCCGCCCAGGAACATGGCAAAGAACAGCCCGAAGCCGAGCAGCGCCCCGTAGACGTAGTCCATGAAAGCGCGGCCCTCGCCGGGCGAGATCAGCGCCACGGCCAGCGCGAACAGGCAGGCGGGCAGGACGACCACGAATAAGATCAGGCGGTGTTCCACGTCGATGACGGTGATCAGGATCAGGACGGCGACGTACACCAGCCAGGCGGGCAGGTTTGGCTCGTCGCGCAGGCCAGCAACCATGCCCGCGAACGCCAGCGCCGTGACGATCTCCACGACCGGGTGGCGCCAGCCGAGCCGCGCCCCCGCATCCCCGGCGGGCGCGCGCCGCCCGGTCAGGAAGGCGAGCACGCCCAGCCATGCGGCAGGCGGGCGAGGGGTGCCGTCCGGGTAACGGGGGGTGCCGGGCGAGCGGCGGGCGGGCAGGTCGTCAGCCAGGGCGTTGATCAGCCCACCGACCACGAGGCCCAACAGACCTGCGGCCACGATCCATACGAGTTCCATAGTCGGCTCCCCCTGGTGGCGTTACGGGTAGGCGCGCGGGCGCCCTTCGGGCCGGTCGAGGACGGTCGGGGCCGTCGGGGTCGGGCTTCCGGGCGGCGGCGGCAGCAGCTCGATCGCGGTGCTCAGCACGATCACCGCCGCGATCAGCAGCACAAGCACCAACAGCCAGATCCGGTTCGCCGCGTTCGGCCTACGTCCACGCATCGTTCACGCTCTCCTGCGCCAGGCATTATACCAGAATCACGCAGGAGGGCTTGTCAGGATCCCTTGACGATCGTCAGCACGCTGTCAGCGGATCGCATTGCCCTTCGCCATGCGGGGACCTATAATGCAGGTAGGTGAATTAGCTCAATCAAGCCAGCGTGCGCACCATCGCGCAGCACAAATTACCATAGAAAGGGGGCTTGAGCGCATGTTTACACCCCTCGCGAGCGCGCTGTCCGATCTCTTTTCGGGTAGCCTGCTGAACATCGTGTACGCGGCGGCATTGTTCATCGGTGTCGTGTACGCGTTCTTCCTGCTGTTCTTCCAGGGAATCGGGGACGCACTGGGCGACTTCGACCTGGACCTGGACGGCGATCTCGACGTGGACACCGACGGCGCAAGCGAAGCAGTCGGGATCAGCATGCTGGCGATCGCCAGCTTCGTCTCGGCGTTCGGCGCCTCGGGCCTGATCTCCGTGACCCTGCTCGGCGCGGGCCGCGCGGTCAGCCTGATCCTGGCGCTGGGCGGCGGGCTGATCATCGGGCTGCTGGCGCAGTTGATGTTCATGTACGTGCTCTCGCCCACGATCAGCAGCGAGATCCGTCAGGCGAAGCTCGTCGGCATGACGGGCGAGATCACCACCCCGATCCCGGCCAATGGGGTCGGCCAGATCGCATTGATCGCGGAAGGCAGCCGGATCACCTTCAGCGCGCGCTCCACAAAGCACGGCGAGGTCGTGCCGCGCGGCATGCCCGTCCGTGTGGAGCGCATCTCGGGCAATATCGCGTACGTCAGTCCGCTGGACTGACACCTGTCCTGCATACCCGTTCGGGCGTAACCAGAAAGGATGCAAACTGTGGAAGCCCTGGGGGCATTTGTCATTCTGTTAATCCTGTTTGTCCTCTTCGTGCTGGTCGCCGTGTACGCAACGCGCGTGCGCAAGGTCGGCCCCAACGAGGTGCTCGTGATCTCCGGCCGCAAGCGCCGCAACCCGGAAACGGGCGAGATCGAGCCGTACCGTGTGGTCAAGGGCGGGCGCGCGTTCATCTGGCCGGTGTTGGAGCGCGTCGATACGCTGTCGTTGGAGTTGATGACCATTGAGGTCGCCACCGACGACGTCTACACCATCCAGGGCGTCGCGATCACGCTGGAGGGCGTGGCGCAGATCAAGATCGCCAGCGACGACGTGTCGATCCGTACGGCAGCCGAGCGGTTCCTCTCCAAGACGCGCGAGGAGATCATCAACGTCGCGCACGAGACGCTGGCGGGCCATCTGCGCGCCATCGTCGGCACGCTGACCGTCGAGCAGATCTACCGCGAGCGTGACGTGTTCGCACAGAGCGTGCAGGACGTGTCCGCGAGCGATCTGGCGAACATGGGCCTGGGCATCGACACGTTCGTGATCAAGGACGTGCGCGACAAGGAAGGCTACCTGGA
>CAZGLU010000332.1:0-1155 GCA_964526095.1 uncultured Anaerolineaceae bacterium
GATGGAATCTCGTGACTGGAGTTCAGACGTGTGCTCTTCCGATCTCGCGCGCCGGATGTGGCCGATCAGCGTCGGCGTTTCGGGCAGCCGCCCCAGCCCGACGAGGCCCGACGCGAAGCGCCCCTCCTCCGGCTCGACGACCAGCACGCCGCGCGCGCGCAGCACGTCCAGGTTGGCCTGCGTCGCCGGGTGATGGTACATGCCGCCGTCCATCGCCGGGGCGACCATCACCGGGCAGCGGGCCGCCAGCGCCGTGACCGCGAGCAGGTCGTCCGCCAGGCCGTGCGCCAGCCGTGCGAGCGTGTGCGCCGTGGCCGGGGCGATCACCATCAGGTCGGCGCCCTCCCCCAGCCCGACGTGCGCGACGTGGGTCGGCAGGCTGCCGCTCCCCTCGGTCGCCCACATCGACGTGTAAGCCGTGCGGCCCGTGACCGCCTCGAACGTCAGCGGCGTGACGAACCGGCGCGCGGCGTCGGTCAGGATCACGTCCACCTGCGCGCCCGCCTGCGTGAGCTTGCTGGCGAGGTCCGCCGCCTTGTAGGCCGCGATGCTGCCCGTCACCCCCAGGATCAGCCGCCGCCCCTTCAACACCGTGATCGCGTCCTGCATGGCTCTCACTCCCCGCGCCCGGCGCGTAACAAAACAGGTCCCCGGTGTTCAGGAGACCTGTGCCATCCCATCAATCCTGTGTGGCAGCGTCGCCGCCCGACTCGCTCAGCTCAGCCGCTTGCGGAACGCCTCGGTCAGCGCGGGCACGACCTCGAACAGGTCGCCCACGATCCCGTAGCGGGCCAGCTTGAAGATCGGCGCGTCCGCGTCCTTGTTGATCGCCACGATAACCTTGGCGGTGCGCATCCCGGCCTGGTGCTGGATCGCGCCGGAGATGCCGATCGCGATGTAGAGATCCGGCGAGACGACCTTGCCCGTCTGGCCGACCTGGTGCTCGTAGGGGATCCAGCCCGCGTCCACCGCCGCGCGGCTCGCGCCCACGGCGCCCTTCAGGACTGAGGCCAGCTCGCGCACCGGCTCGAAGCCCTCCGGCCCACCGACGCCGCGCCCCCCCGCGACGATAATGCTCGCGTCGGTCAGGCTGACGGTGCCCGCGCGCGCCTCCACGCTCTCGACCGTGGTCGGGATCGCGTCGGCGGCCAGTGC
>CAZGLU010000332.1:1165-4787 GCA_964526095.1 uncultured Anaerolineaceae bacterium
CCTCGCCCTCGATGACCTCGATGCGCAGCACCTTGCCGCCCAGCACCGGGCGCACGCCGCGCAGCGTGGTCCCTTCGAGCGCGAGGTCCACGACGTCGGTCAGCAGCCCGGCATCGGCCTCCGCTGCCGCCCCGGCCAGCAGCTCCCGCCCGGCGGTCGTCGCGGCGGCAAGCACGACGTCCGGCCCCTGCTCCGCGACCACCTTCGCCAGCAGCGCGACGTACGGCTCAAAGCGGACCTGCGCCAGCGTCGGGTCGTCGGCCTTGATCACCTCGTCCGCGCCGTGATGGATCGCGGCCTGGGCCAGCGCGTCCACACCCTGCCCGGCGACGAGCGCCACGACACCCCGGCTGCTCGCGTCCGCGATCTGGCGGGCCAGCCCCAGCGCCTCCCACGAGGCCGAGAGCGGCGTGCCGTCCGTGTGCTCGATCCAGACCAACACGTTGCCGCTCATAGGACCTTCTCCTCCAACAGCTTATCGACCAGCCGCTCCGCCTTCTCCTGGGCCGTCGCGCCCTCGATCAACTCGACCTGCCCCTCGCGCCGGGGCAGTTCCTGGTAGCGCTCCACCCTGACCTTCGGCGCGCGGGCCTCCAGGCCGAGGTCGGACAGGCCCCAGACCGGGATCTCGGCTTTGGCAGCCTTGCGGATGCCGATGAAGGTGGGGTATTTCGGCTCGTTGATGTCCTTCAGCACGCTGATCACGGCGGGTAGCCTGCCGCTCACCGTCTGCGTGCCCCCCTCGGTCTGGCGCTGCACGCGGATCGTGCCGCCCGCGAAGTCCACCGCGTCGATCTTCGAGACGAAGCCGAGCGTGGTCCAGCCGAGCTTGCGCCCCACCTGGAAGATGTGCTGGTCTGAGGCGATGTCGGACAACTCCTTGCCGAAGATCACCAGGCTGACGTCGCCGAGCTTGCGGATCGCCGCCGCGACCGCCTCGGCGTAGATCAGGCTGTCGTAGCCTTCCAGCGCGGGGTCCCAGATGCGGGCCGCCTGGTCTATGCCGACCGCCAGCCCGTGCTTGAGCGCCTCGTTCTGCGCCTCCGGGCCGACGGTCAGGATGGTCGTCTGGACGTTGTGCGCGCCCTTGAGCAGGACGGCCTCGGTGATCGAGTACTCGTCCCAGGGGTTGACGACCAGCTTATCCCCCCAGTTCGCGTTACCGCCTGCGTCCACCGTGATCGTCGCCTCGGTGTCCGGCGTGCTTTGCGTTACCACGACAACGTGCAAAGTCGTTCCTCCTTCTGTCGCACAGGATCGCCGCTCAAACGTCGGGCGCCAAACCTCGGCGCGCGCCTAGCCCTCGCTCTGCCAGAAGGCCGGGTCATAGGCGGGCAGCTCGCAGCGCAGCGGGCGGTCCACCCGGTTGCCCAGGGCGTAATCCGCCTGGATCAACTGCTGGATCTCGCTCGCACCCTCGTAGATCACCGCACCCTTCGCGTTGCGCAGGTAACGCTCGGCGTCGTACTCGTCGCTGAAGCCGTACGCGCCGTGGATCTGGACCGCCTCCAGCGCCGCCTTCACGCTCATGTCGGTTGCGAACCACTTGGCGACCGCCGTCTCGCGCGTGTTGCGCTGCCCCTGGTTCTTCATCCACCCGGCCTTGAGGACCAGCAGCCGCGCCGCGTCGTACCACTGCTGCATGTAGGCGATCTTCTGCTTGATCAACTGGTGCTCGGCGATAGGCACCCCGAAGGTGTGGCGCTCCTTGGCATACTTAATGCTGTCCTCCAGGCACGCGCGGATCAGGCCGACCGCACCCGCGCCGACGGTGTAGCGCCCGTTGTCGAGGCAGCTCATGGCGACGTAGAAGCCCTCGCCCTCCTCGCCGATCCGGTTCTCGACCGGCACCTCGACGTCCTGCATGGCGATCCAGCCGGTCGAGCCAGCGCGCACGCCGAGCTTGCCGTGAATGTCGCCGGAGGTCACGCCGCGCATGTCGCGCGTGATCATGAAGGCGGTGATGCCCTTGTGTGGCGGTTGGGCGTCGGGGTCGGTCTTGGCGAAGACCAGGATGTGATCGGCCTTCGTGGCGAGGCTGATCCACATCTTCTCGCCGTTGAGGATGTAGACGCCGTCCTCGCGGCGGGCCGTCGAGCGCAGGCTGACCGGGTCGCTGCCCGCATCCGGCTCCGTCAGGGCGAAGGCGCCGATCTTCTCGCCCGTCGCCTGCGGGACGAGGAAGCGCTGCTTCTGCTCCTCGGTGCCCCACTGCAACAGGGCCATGCTGTTGAGGCCCATGTGCACCGACATCACCACGCGCAGGCTCGTATCGACGCGCTCCAACTCCTCGCAGACAAGCGCGAGCGTGATGTAGTCGAAGCCCTGGCCGCCGTAGCGCACGGGGATGTTGATGCCGAGGATGCCCAGCTCAGCCATGCGGGGCAGCACCTTGGGATGTGGCTGGTGCTTGCGGTCCCACTCCTTGATGGTGGGGTAGATCTCGCGCAGGGCGAAATCGCGGACCATCTGCTGAGCCATCAAGTGCTCTTCAGTCAGCGCAAAATCCATTTTGGTAACGTCCTTTGAGTGCAAAGAAGCGCAGAACCAACCAGCACGAAAAACCTGTTGGGCGGCGCAGGGCGCGGCCCTCCTTGGCGCAGATTATAACATGCCGCCCCGCCTTGAAATCCCGGCGCGGTCGGCTGGCCGTCCCCTGACCCCTGCGCGTCAGGCGCGGAGGGGGAGACGGCAGGACAGGCAAAACAAGCCCGCCCTACGGTGTTGGGCGGGCGCAACGTCAATCGTCGTACAGGACCACGATGAAGCGCTTGGGGCCGTGCACGCCGATCGCCATCGTCTGCTCGATGTCAGCGGTCTTGCTCGGCCCGCTGATGATCGTCATCGAAGCGGGCTGCGCGCCCGACCGCGCCGCCGTGAAGGTGAACAGGTCGGTCGTCAGGCGCGAGGTCGGGACCAGCGCCAAATGGACCGGCGGCAGCAGCGTCGCGAGGCGGCTCCGCCCCGGCCCGCTGGTCACGACGAGCGAGCCGGTCTCGGCCAGCGCGGCGTCAGCGCTGCTCAGGCCGACGTCCGCCGAGGCGCACACGGCGCGCAGGTCGCCGGACGTGCGACCCACGACGTGCAGCTCGCGCCCCGGCCAGCGCGCGGCGAGGTCCAGCCCGGCCAGCAGCAGTTCGTCGTTCACCACGACGCAGCGCGCCTCCAGCGCGTCCAGCGTCTCGTCCAGCCGCCGCAGTGCCTCGTCCAGCGACGCGGCGCGGATCACCTCGCCCTTGACCTTCGTCAGCGCCTCCTCGAAGCGGGCCGCGAGATCGTCGAAGTGGCGCCGCGAGCGCCAGACCGGCGGCGGCGTCACGTCCCGGTACTGCAAGCGGATCCGTGTCAGCATATCGTCGCGTGCTGAGGTCATTGCGTCCGTCCTTCGCGCTCAAGCTCCGCCCACTGCTCGCGGAACGACCGCTTCGCCAGCGAGGGCAGCGCACGCTCCCCGCCCACGTTGAACGGTCGCGGGGGCCGCAGCCCGCCATTCCGTACGAACGGCCGCTGGAAGATACGCCCGATCCGGGTGAGCGTCGCAAACAACCGGCGGCGCCCCAGCACGAACGCCGCGAGGCCCTCCAGGGCGGCAGGGGCGAAAGGCCTGATCTTGAGCAGGCTC
>CAZGLU010000333.1:0-274 GCA_964526095.1 uncultured Anaerolineaceae bacterium
TCGCACATGACACGTCTATGAATCGAACAGGCTGGCTCAATGAGAGCGCCAGGTAGAGCACCAGGCAGAGCACCAAAGTAGAGCATCAAAGGAAGATACCATTATGCCCAAACCCAACAATGTGATCGTCGCCCAGTCCGGCGGGCCGTCGCCCGTGATCAACAGCTCGCTGCGCGGTGTGATCGAGGCGTGCCGCGCCCGGCCGGACGTGTTCGGCACGGTGTATGGCGGCTGGCACGGCATCGAGGGCGTGCTGAAGGAAGAGCTGCTGGAC
>CAZGLU010000333.1:284-4785 GCA_964526095.1 uncultured Anaerolineaceae bacterium
TCGACCTCTCCGCGCAGGACCCGCGCGAGGTCGCGCTGCTGCGCACCACGCCCGCCGCCGGGTCGGTCGGGACGTGCCGCTACAAGCTTAAGCCCGACCAGCAGGAGGACTTCGAGCGCGTCATCGAGGTGATGAAGGCGCACGACGTCGGCTACTTCTTCTACATCGGCGGCAACGACTCGATGGACACCGCGCACAAGGTCGCCTTGCTGGCGGCCCAGCGCGGCCTGGACCTGATCGCGGTCGGCGTGCCCAAGACCATCGACAACGACGTGGGCGACAGCGCGTTCAAGCTGATCGACCACACGCCCGGCTACGGCAGCGTCGCCCGCTACTGGGCGCTCAACATCCAGAACCTCAACGAAGAGAACGCAGGCTCCAGCCCGTCGGACCCGGTCCTCGTCGTGCAGGCCATGGGGCGCAAGATCGGCTTCATCCCCGCCGCCGCGCGGCTGGCGGACCCGACCCGCGAGATGCCGCTGCTGATCGCGATGACGGAATCCGGCATCTCGCTGGAGGAGCTGGCCGACCGCGTAAACGACCTGCTGCGCCGCGAGGGCCGCGCGATCGTCGTCGTGAGCGAGGGCTTCGACGTGGGCGACATCGGCGCGCGCCGCGACAGCTTCGGCCACACCGAGTTCGGCGCGAGCCAGGTGCAGGCCGCCCAGGCCGTGATCAACTACCTCAACGGCGTCGGGCTGCCCGTGCCCGGCTCGGCCCGCGCCAACATCCCCGGCACGGACCAGCGCCACAACATGATCTACGCCTCGACCGTGGACCTCGACGAAGCCTACGCCGTGGGGCACAAGGCCGTCGAGATCGCGGCCAGCGGCGCGCACGGCTTCATGGCGACCATCCTGCGCCAGCCCGGCCCGCGCTACACCGTCACCTACGACCAGGTGCCGCTGGAGCAGGTCGCCAACTCCGAGCGCGCCTTCCCGGCGTCGTGGATCGCGCCGGACCGCCTCGACGTCACCGACGACTTCCTGGCCTACGCCCGGCCCCTGATCGGCGAGGACTGGCCCTCCATCCCGGTGGTGGACGGGCGCCAGCGTTTCGCCCGCTTCGAGCCGCGCTTCGCAAGCCAGAAGCTGCCCGCTTACGTGCCACAGGGCTATCGCCCGAAGACAACCCAGGAGAAAAGCTCATGATCGATGCTGCCCAACCCCTCCGCGAGATGGTCCCTAAGCACGAGTTCCTCATCGGGATCGACTCGGACGGCTGCGCCTTCGACACGATGGAGCTGAAGCACAAGGAGTGCTTCGCGCCGAACACGATCAAGCACTGGGGCTTGCAGCCGGTGTCCAAGTACGCGCGTGAGGCGGCGCTGTTCGTCAACCTCTACTCGAAGTGGCGCGGCATCAACCGCTGGCCCGCGCTGGTGATGGTCCTCGACCTGCTGCGCGAGCGCGAGGAGGTGATACGGCGCGGCGTGGCGATCCCGCAGGCCGACAGCCTGCGCGCCTTCATCGCTCAGGAGAAATATCCGCACAGCGACAGCGGCCTGCGCGCCTACATGGCGGAGCACCCCGGCGACCCCGATCTGGAACGCGGCCTGCGCTGGACCACGGCCATCAACGACGCCGTGGCCGAGATGGTCGTCGGCGTGCCGCCCTTCCCCTACGTGCGCGAGAGCCTGATCGCCATGGCCGACCGCGCGGACATGATCGTGGTGTCCGCCACGCCCAACCGCGCGCTGGAGCAGGAATGGAACGAGCACGGCATCGCCGCGTACGTGCGCATGATCGCCGGGCAGGAATACGGCAGCAAGACGGTCTCGCTCGGCGCGGCGGCTTCGGGCCGCTACGACCCGGCGAAGGTCCTCATGATCGGGGACGCGCCGGGCGACATGAAGGCAGCCAGGGCCAACAACGCGCTGTTCTACCCGATCAACCCCGGCGACGAGGAACGCTCGTGGGAGCGGTTCTACAACGAGGCGATGGAGCGCTTCTTCGCGGGCGACTACGCCGGTGAGTACGAGGCGGCCCTGATCCGCGAGTTCGAGACGTACCTGCCCGACACGCCCCCGTGGAAGCGCGCGGGCGCCCCGGTCCACTACGGCTAGGGAGGGCGGCGCATGGCACGGGTAGGCTACATCGGCCTGGGCCTGATGGGGTCCGGCATGGCGCGCAACCTCATGCGCGCCGGGCATGAACTCGTCGTGCACAACCGCAGCCGCGCCATCGTGGACGAGTTCGCGGCGGAGGGTGCCACCCCGGCGACCTCCCCGCGCGAGGTCGCGGCCCAGGTCGATTTCGTGTTCACCAACCTGCCGGACTCACCGGACGTCGAGCACGTCATCCTCGGGCCGGACGGGGTGATCGAGGGCGCGCACGAGAGCCTGATCGTCATCGACAACAACACGATCAAGCCCGAAACGGCGCGGTATATTGCGGCGCGGCTGGCCGAGGTCGGCGTGCTGGCGCTGGACGCTCCGGTGAGCGGCGGCGACATCGGCGCGCGCGCCGGGACGCTCAGCATCATGGTCGGCGGCCCGCAGGAGGCGTTCGACCGCGCGCTGCCGCTGTTCGAAGCGATGGGCAAGACCATCACCCGCGTCGGGGACAGCGGCGCCGGACAGATCGCCAAGGTCGCCAACCAGATCGTGGTGGCCGGGACGATGGTCGCCATGTGCGAGGCGCTGGTCATGGCCCAGAAGGCGGGCGTGGACCCAGCAGCGGTCGTGCAGGCCATCAGCCGGGGCGCGGCACAGTGCTGGGCGCTGGACACCAAGCCGCCCAAGCTGTTCCAGCGCGATCTGGCGCCCGGCTTCAAGGCGCACATGCAGGCCAAGGACCTCAAGATCGTGATCGATACCGGGCGCACCTACGGCGTCCCGCTGCCGCTGACGGGCATCACCCACCAGCTTTACGAGGCGATGGTCGCCATGGGCAACGGCGACCTGGACAACAGTGCCGTGATCACCGTGCTGGAGGCGCTGGCGGGCGTCCAGGTGGGCGAGGCTGGCGAGGCTGGCGAGGCGTAACGGCCAGCGCCGATCATCGGCACGCACAACCGGGCCTGAGGTGGGCACATCCCCCACATGGGAAGCGGGCGGCCCCATCCGGGAGTCGCCCGCTTCGATCACGCCCACCCCGCGTGAGCGTCGTTCCAGGGCCACGCGGCTTACGGGATGCTCGCCCCGCCGAGGACGCGGCGGCTAGAGCGCCCCTTCCTTGTTCCGGCGGCGGTTGATAACCTCGTCAAACATCTCGCGTAGTTCCTGCGGTATGGGCAGCGGCTTATAGATCAGCAGGTCCGCCTGCGACCGGGCCATGACCTCCCGTTCCTCCCGTGGCGTGAGGTGGAAGGCCGTCATCAGCACGATGCCGATGTTGCCCAGCAGGGGGCTGGCCCGCAGCCGTTCGGCGATCTCCGGGCCGCCGATCTCGCCCGGCAGGCGGATGTCGAGCAGCGCCAGCTTCGGGATGCTGACCACGGACAGGTCGTTTTCCATCTCCTCGATCCACTTGATCGCGTCGGCGCCGTCGGTGAAGGCGATCGGGTCCACCGACCAGATGTCAAACATCGTCAGCAGTGTTTGGTACAGGTCCGGGTCATCCTCGACGACGATGAAAGCATCCTCGGTCGAGATGCTGGCTGCGGTGGGGGCGACGGGGGGCGCGGCGCGTTCCGGTTCGAACGGCTCGTCGAGCGCCAGCCCGGCCTCGTGCAGCGCGGGGTCCGGGTGGGCACCGCCGCCATCGTCCAGCCGGGCGACGGACAGCCAGAGCGGCAGCAGCAGCACGAGATTGCCGACCGCGCCCGCGACGATTCCGACGAGCAAGGCGGGCAGCATCCGGCGGCGCTTGCTCAAGTACAGGATCGGCGTAACCAGGGCGCCGAGCACGGCGCCGGAGACGACCCAGCCCACGAGAATCTCGTTTGTCATTCCACCCTCAATCCTGCTGCTTGTCTGCCTGCGGGGCTGCTGCGGCCTGTGGCAGCCGCGTCCGGTGCCAGGCTCAGCCGTGCCAGGACCTAATTCTAGTATAAAGGCCCCATAAAGGAAACAAGCCCCGCGGATCAAAAAAACCGGCACGCCCGCCGCGCAGGCGGGGTGCCGGTCCGTGCCGCACGAAGCGGGCAGCTAGTGGACCCGCCCGGTGAGCAGGCGCAGCCCGTTGAGCACGACGATCACCGTGCTGCCTTCGTGCCCGACAACGCCGAGCGGCAGCGGCAGCTCGACGGCGAAGGCGCTGATCAGCAGCACGACGATCACGGCCAGCGCGAACGCGATGTTCTGCCACACCACGTGACGCGCGCGGCGGCTCAGCCGGATGGCGTAGGGGATCGCCTCCAGCCGGTCGCCCATCAGCACGACGTCGGCGGTCTCCAGCGCGACGTCCGTCCCCGCCGCGCCCATCGCGATCCCCACCGTCGCGGCGGCCAGCGCCGGGGCGTCGTTCACCCCGTCGCCCACCATCGCCACGGGGCCATACTCGCGCTCCAACTCCTCCATGATCGCGGCTTTGTCCTCCGGCATCAACTCGGCGCGCAC
>CAZGLU010000334.1:0-4775 GCA_964526095.1 uncultured Anaerolineaceae bacterium
GATGGAATCTCGTGACTGGAGTTCAGACGTGTGCTCTTCCGATCTCTGCTCCCAGCTTTCGTCCACCTCCAGGCGCGTCTCGGAAAGGTGGATCTGCAAGGGGACATCGTACTCGACGGCCAGCTCAGTGCAGGCGCGCAGGATCTCGTCGGTGGTGGTATAAGGGGCGTGCGGCGCGACGGAGGGCACGATCAACGGGTGGCCCTTCCATTCCTCGATGAAGCGGCGGGTGTAGGCCAAACTCTCGTCGTAGCTGTCGGCATCCGGCGCGGGGAACTTCAAGACAGACTGGCCGCACAGCGCGCGCAGGCCGACTTCGGCGGTGGCGGCGGCGACGTCGGCCTCGTAATAGTACATATCCGCGAAGAGCGTCGTGCCACCCCGGATCATCTCGGCGCAGGCGAGCTTGGTGCCCAGGCGGCAGAACTCCGGCGTGACGAACTCGCGCTCGGTGGGCATCATGTAACCCATCAACCACACGTCGAGGCGCAGGTCGTCCGCGATGGCCCGCAGCAGCGTCATCGGGGCGTGCGTGTGCGCGTTCACCAGGCCCGGCATGACGATCTGGCCCGTGCAGTCCACCGTCTCACGCGCGGTGTACTCGGCCTGGATCGCGCTGGCGGGGCCGACCGCTACGATGTGATCGCCGTCAATGGCAACCGCCCCGTTGGGGTAGCGGTCGAGCGCATTATTCATGGTGAGGACCAGCCCACCGAGAAGAAGTGTATCAACCTGCGGCATAAGTGCCCTGTCCTTTCCCTAAAATTCCGCGTATTATAGCGCAATCCGTCACGACGGATAGCCGCTGCCCGCCGCATCACCGTGCGGGACGTGGCAAACGCGCGGGCTGGCGGGTCGCCCAAGTTTGCGTACAATCATACGCGGACCGTGTACCTGTATCTGCGCCACGTCCCAAGTGAGGCAACCGCAGCCATGCCGCAATTCCGACGGGATCTGCTCCGTTCGCTCGAGGCCGGGATCGTCGGGCTGTTCCTGGTCCAGGCCGTGCGCTTTGCCTATGCGACGCTCTACGCGCGCGCCAGCAGCGCCGATCTCGCCCGGCACGCGACCAGCGCCGCGCTGGCCGACGCGCCCGGCGTGGTAGACAGCGCGACCGTCCGCACCGAGATCATCACGCTGGGGCTGCTGTTACTGCTCCCCTTGCTGGCGCTGATCGCAAGCCGGTGGCGGGCCAGCCTGCCCCTGGCCGTGCTGCTCGTCGCGCTGGGCCGCTCGATGGCACTGCAAGCCGCCGATCTACAGGTCCCCGGCGCGGCGCTGGCGATCGGGGCCGGACTGCTCTACCTGGCGCTGACGATCGCGCGGCGGCCCGCGTTCTTCGCGCCGACGCTGCTGCTCGGCTTCACCGGCGACCAGATCATCCGCGTCCTCGGCAACACCTACGACCGCACGTGGGAGCGCGCCTATAGCGTCACGCTCGCGGGCGACCTGTCGATCACGATGGACCTGCTGATCCCGCTCGTGGCGCTGCTGCTGATCGCGATCGCGCTGGTCACGTGGGCGGTGGAGGCGCGCGAGCCGACGCCGGAAGGCGACGAGCGCCCGCCGCGCGGCCTGATGATCATCTGGGGCGGGCTGGCCCTGGGCGCGTTCCTGTTCCTGGAGTTCACCGCGCTGGCGCTGCCCAACGTCGTCGCGCGCTGGGCCGGCATCAGCTATGCAAGCGTCGTGCCCTGGCTGCTGGCGGCGACCGCCCTGCCCCTCGTCCCGGAGGTGCGGGACATGGCGCGCCGCTTCGTGGGCATGCTGGACGGCGCGTATCGCGGGTGGCTGTGGGCGCTGCTGCTGGCGCTGCTGCTGGTCGTCGGGCGGCAGTACGACGGGCTGCTGGCAGGCGTCGCGCTGGTCTTCGCGCAGTTCCTGGTCGGGCTGACGCTGTGGTGGTGCTTCCAGGTCGGGCAGCCGCGCGTCAACCTCACCGGCCTGTGGATGATCCCCGGCATACTGGTCTTCGGCGTCCTGGCGCTGGGGGACTACTTCACCTACGACTACGCCTATGTGCGCGACTTCGAGGCGCCCTACGAGCCGCTCGGAGACGTGCTGCGCTCGTTCCGGGGCATGGGCCTGACGCTGGCGCTTGTGGCCGTGCTGCTGCTGTCGCTCCCGATCATCCTCGCGCGGCGGCGCATCCCGTGGCGCGGCGGCCCGGCGCTCGCCACGCTGGTCACGCTCGTGGTGGTGATCGCGGTCAGCGTCGCGGGCGCGGCGATCGCGGCGCCGGAGGTCATCCGCCGCCCGTTCAGCGCCGACTGCTTCCGCGTCGCGACGTACAACATCCACGGCGGCTATTCGCAGTTCTTCGACCCGAACCTGGAGCGCGTCGCGCAGCTTATCGAGCTGGACGGCGTGGACGTCGCGCTGCTGCAAGAGGTCGAGACGGGCCGCATGGCGAGCTTCGGCGTGGACCAGGTATTGTGGCTGGCGCGCCGCCTGCGCATGGAGTCGACGTTCTTCCCGCAGAACGAGGCCCTGCAAGGGCTGGCGGTCTTAAGCCGGGTGCCGATCGCGGGCATGGAGGGGCTGCTGCTGCCAAGCGAGGCGAACCAGGCCGCCGCGATGCACGTCACGCTCGACCCGGAGCGGTTGGCGAACGATCCGGACACCGCGCGGCGCCTCGGCCATCTCCACATCTACAACGTGTGGCTCGGGTTCCGCGTGGCGGAGCGGGATGGCGTGCCCGTCCCGGAGGCGGAGCAGGACCAGAACCGCCAGATGGATTCGCTGCTGAACTGGATCGCGATCAAGCACGGGCCGAGCGCATCGGACCGCATCATGCTCGGCGGGACATTCAACTACGGGCCGGACTCACCGCAGTACCGGCGCCTGCGCATGGACGAACTGGAAAACCCCGGCATCCAGGACCCGTTCGCCGGGCTGCGAGCCGAGAGCGCGGTCACGCTGACGCTGGTCGACGGCACCGCCGCCCGCTACGACTACCTGTGGGTGTTCAACCTGCCGATCACGGGCACCATCATCGACCACAGCCCGGAGGCCATGCACGCCTCCGACCACCGCCCGGCGATCGTCGCGGTAGGCCGCCACCAGGGCGTGACCTGCCAGCCGTAGCAGCCCGCCGCGTACGGGGTCGGTCGCTGGCCCCAAGCGACCGCAACAGCTTTTTATAGCGCGGGGAAGCACGGCGGAGTACAATGCGGCGCATGTTGACACGTCATAAGGCTCAAGTCCTCTAGCCGGACCCGTTCCGGCACCCCCTCAGCACCGCCACGCCGCCCGCATCGACGCGGGCCGGTACGGTTCGACGTCCCAAAGCCGAGCGCGAATCCGTCCCCGCTCACATCACCGCCATCCGAGTTCGCGGCCGCGCGGCTGGCGCCGCAGGGAGCGGGATCGCCCTGCCCTGCGCCCGGCCACAACTCACAACAGTTCATACCCACCACAAGGAAGGTTCACCGTGTTGACCCCTACCACCCCCTACGCGTGCGACCTGGGCAACGGCCTCGTGATGCGGTCGCTCAGCACCGAGGACGAAGCCGCCCGGCTCGGCGCCTTCAACGAGGCCGTACACGGCGAGGCCGGCCTCGACGCCATGACGCGCGCGCTGATCCTGCACCACCCCAACACCCGCCCCGAACACTGGCTGTACGTCGAGGACACGACGACCGGCGCGATCGTGTCGTCGCTGGCGCTGATCCCCTGGCGCTGGCAGTTCGAGGACGCGACGCTCCACGCCGCCGAGATGGGCATCGTCGGGACGGACCCGGCCTACCGGCGGCGCGGCCTGATCCGCACGCTGGACCGCCGCTTCAAGGAACTGCTCACCGCGGAGGGCTATCACCTGAGCCACATCCAGGGCATCCCGTACTACTACCGGCAGTTCGGCTACGAGTACGCACTGCCGCTGGAGGGCGAATGGCGCGTCGAGCTGCACGACGTCCCGGCCGAGCCGCCGCCGGGCGCGCGCGCCGTGACGTTCCGGCAGGCGACCGTCGAGGACATCCCGGCACTGGCACGGCTGTACGACGAGGCGATGGCGGACATCCCGATCCACGCGGCGCGCGACGGGGCGATCTGGCGCTACCTGCTGACCCACGCCACGGAGACGGCCACCGCGCGCGAGACATGGCTGGTGCTGGACGACGCGGGGGCGACCCTCGGTTACTGGCGCATCGAGCGCGGCGGGTTCGGCACCGGGCTGAACGTGGACGACTGCTCGCGCCTGCCGCACGACGCGGCGCTGGCGGTGCTGGTGTTCCTCAAGCGGCTCGCGACCGAGCGGGGCAAGCCGACGATCCGGCTCAACCTGCCGGGCGGGCACCCGCTGGTGCGCACGGCGCAGGCGTGGGGCGCGCGTGACCTGGGCCACTACGCGTGGCAGATACACATCCCGGACGTGCCGCGCCTGCTGCGGCAGCTTGCGCCGATCTTCGAGCGGCGTATCGCGGGGAGCATGTTCGCCGGGCTGACGCGGGCCGTCACGCTCGACATGTACCGCACGCACACCACACTGCACTTCGAGCGCGGGAAGCTGACGCGCGTCGAACCCGGCGGCGCGGACTGCCAGGCCGACCTGAGACTGCCGCCGTCGCTGATCGCGCCGCTGGCACTGGGCTATCGTACGTGGCGCGCGCTGCGTGAGCCGTACCCGGATGTGGCGTGCGAGGGCCAGTCGCAGCCGCTGATCGACACGCTGTTCCCGCGCGTCGAGGCGTTCATCCACACGATCTACTAGCGTGGGCGGACCTCACCCCCTAACCCCCTCTCCAACTTGATTGGAGAGGGGGAACGATCTCCCG
>CAZGLU010000335.1:0-4764 GCA_964526095.1 uncultured Anaerolineaceae bacterium
CACCCAATCCTACACTCTTTCCCTACACGACGCTCTTCCGATCTGTTCCGTCCCCCGGCCCGTCGTACCGGGCCGTGCCTGCGGACTCCACGGGACGCCCGCAGGCACGGCCCCGCATGGTCACGAAACGCGCTGCACGCCGAGCGTCACGTTCTCGCCGTCAAAGCTGAACGTGTCACGGACCATGTTGCCGTCCGGCTCGCCCTCCTCCAGGGCCTCGGCCAGCGTCTCGCGCCGGATCGCGTCGGCGTACGCCGCGACCGCCGCCCGCAGCCGGTCCGTCGCCTGGTACGCGACGGTGATCCGGTCCGTGATGTTGAAGTCCGCGTCCTTGCGCATCGTCTGCACGCGCCGCACGAACTCGCGCGCCAGCCCTTCCTGCACCAACTCGTCGGTCAGTTCGGTCGCCAGCGCCGCCAGGTAGCCGTAGTCCTCGGCCACGGCGTAGCCCTCCGCCGCCGACTGGACCACCTCGACCTGCTCGCCCGTCAGCTCGTAGGTCTGCCCGTCCACCGTCACGCTGATCGTCTCGCCCGCCAGCAGGGCGCGCGCCCAGCGGCGCACATCCTCCGGCGCCCCCTCGCGCAGCGCCCGCTGCACCTTCGGGAAGTCGCCCTTCAACTGGCGGCCCAGCACCATCGGCAGCGGGTTCAGGCTGTAGCTGACCATGTCGCTGGCGTTGTTCGCGACCCGCACCTGCTTCACGTTCAGTTCGTCCGCGATCGTGGCCGCCAGCGCGTCAACAGCCGCGCGCTCGGCATCGCTGCGCACCACGAACACCGCCTCGGCCAGCGGCTGGCGCACCTTCAGGTTGGCGCTGTTGCGTGCCGCGTGCCCCAGGCTGACCAACCGCTGCGCCAGACGCATGTCGTCCATCACGCGTTGATCGATCAGCGCCTCGTCCGCCTCCGGCCAGAACGCCAGATGCACGCTCTCCGGCGCATTGGGATCCACGCCCGCGACCAGGTTGCGGTACAGCGCCTCGGCCAGGAACGGCATCGTCGGCGCCAGCAGCTTGGCGACCGTCGCCAGACACTCGTAGAGCGTCTGGTACGCGGCGAGCTTGTCCGTGTCGCTCGCCGACTTCCAGAAGCGGCGGCGCGAGCGGCGCAGGTACCAGTTGCTCAGTCGGTCCACGAAGTCCTCGATCGGGCGCGTCGCGCTCGGCGCGTCGTACGCCTCGAACGCCGCCGTCACGTCGCGCACCAGGCTGTGCAGCTCGCTCAGGATCCAGCGATCCAGCAGGTCGCGCTCCGCGACGGGCACCGGCGGCGCGCTCGGATCGAACCCGTCGATGTTCGCGTACGTCACGAAAAAGCTGTACACGTTCCACAGCGTCAGGTAGAAGTTGCGCACGACCTCGCCCACCAGCTCGACCGAAAAGCGCCGCGGCTCGCCGGGCGGCCCCGCCGTGTACATGTACCAGCGGAACGCGTCCGCGCCGTACTTGTCCAGCACGCTCCACGGCTCGACGATGTTGCCCAGGCTCTTGGACATCTTCTTGCCGTCTTCGTCCAGGATGTGCCCCAGGCAGATCACGTTCTTGAAGCTGACCTGCTCGAACAGCATCGAACTGATCGCGTGCAGGCTGTAGAACCAGCCGCGCGTCTGGTCCACCGCCTCGCAGATGTAGTCCGCCGGGTACTGCTCCTTGAACATCTCCTGGTTCTTGAACGGGTAGCCCCACTGCGCGTAGGGCATCGAGCCGCTATCGAACCACACGTCGATCAGCTCCGGCACGCGGCGCATGGTGCCGCCCTCGCACTGCGGGCACGGGAACGTCACCTCGTCCACGTAGGGCCGGTGCAGGTCCAGTTCCGACTGGTCCTCCCCGCTCAGCTCGGACAGTTCCGCCACACTGCCGATGCAGTGCATATGGCCGCAGTCGGGGTTATCGCAGCGCCACACAGGCAGCGGCGTGCCCCAATACCGCTCGCGTCCCAGCGCCCAGTCGCGCAGGTCGTCCAGCCAGTTACCGAAGCGCCCGTCCTTGATGTGCGACGGCACCCAGTTGATCGTCTGGTTGAGCGCGATCATCGTGTCGCGGTAGCGCGTCGTGTCGATGTACCACGTCTTGCGCGCGTAGTACAGCAGCGGCGTGTGGCAGCGCCAGCAGAACGGGTAGTTGTGCGTGTACAACTCGGTCTTGTACAGCAGCCCACGCTCGTCCAGTTCCGCCGCGATCAGCGGGTCGGCGTCCTTGACCCACATCTGCGCCCATGGCTCGACCTCGTCCACGAACGCGCCGTTGGGCTGCACCGTGAGCAGCACGGGCAAGTTATGTGCCCGGCCCACCTCCATGTCGTCCGCGCCGAACGCGGGCGCGATGTGCACGATCCCCGAGCCGTCCTCGACGCTCACGAAATCCCCGTGGATCACGTAGGCGTAGTCGCCTTCGACCGGCAGGAAGCGGTACAGCGGCTCGTAGCGCATCCCCAGCAGGTCCGCGCCCTTCATCTCCTGCACGACGGTGTACTGCTCCGGGTGCTTGAGCACGCCCATCCGCGCCTTCGCCAGGATCAGGCGCTCGGTGCCCTCGCCCTTGGCCGCCGGTCCCTCGACCATCACGTAGTCGATGTTGCGCCCCACCGCCAGCGCGACGTTGCCCGGCAGCGTCCACGGCGTCGTGGTCCACGCCAGCAGGTACGTGCCCGGCTGGTCCTGCACTGCGAAGCGCACGAACAGGCTGGGGTCCGCCACCTCCTCGTAGCCGAGCGACACCTCATGGCTGCTCAGCGGCGTGCCGCAGCGCGCGCAGTAGGGCACGACCTTGTGCCCCTCGTACAGCAGGCCTTTGTCCCAGAACTGGCGCAGGATCCACCACACGCTCTGGATGTACTCGTTCTTGAACGTGACGTATGCCTCGTCCAGGTCCACCCAGTACGCGATACGCTCGGTCAGGCGCTCCCACTCGTTGATGTAGCGGAACACGCTCTCGCGGCACTTCTCGTTGTACTTCGCGATGCCGTACGCCTCGATCTCGTGCTTGTGCGTGAAGCCGAGTTCCTTCTCAACCTCGATCTCGACCGGCAGGCCGTGCGTATCCCAGCCGCCCTTGCGCAGCACGTAGGCGCCCCTCATCGTGTGGTAGCGCGGGAACATGTCCTTGAACGCCCGCGCCAGCACGTGATGGGTGCCGGGCCGCCCGTTGGCGGTCGGCGGTCCTTCGTAGAAGACGTACCGCCTGCCGCCCTTGCGCTCCTCCATCGAGCGGCGGAACACGTCTTTTTCGCGCCAGAAGGCAAGCTGCTCCTGTTCCAGCGCTTCGATGTCGACCTTCGGTGTGACTGCCTTAAACATGCATCCTCCTGGATTGGTTCGGTTTGTTCACTGCGGGATGAAGTGATGGCTCACGAACGCTTCCCCGAACCTCCGATCGCGCGCAGCGCGGGCGCTTGCTGCCCTTTCGCCACGGGGCCACCTCCCTTCACGTCCACCGACGCAACGACAGCCTGTTCCATCATCAACTTCCTAAGCGCGGCCCCTTCTTCCCTGGCAGCAGGGCGCGAGGGCCGCGCTTGCTTCCCTTCCCTCCGCCTGCGTGAGGGAAGGGGTCGGGGGGACATTCCCTATCCCCTACCGCACCGCATAGCGGTACACCCGGAACCGCGTCGGCCCCTCGTCCTCCGGGTAGCCGTCCGCGATGTACACCTCCCACGACACGCGCTGCCCGTCGCTCGTGCTGGAGCCTCGGCACTGCGCGATGGTCTGCACGCCATGTCGCCATTGGCGCTCCTCGCCCACCGGACCGACGTACTGGCACGTGCTGCCCTCGGCCTCGTAAAAGGCCGCGACCTCCTCGCCCGACAGCGATGTGCGATAGATGCTATACGCCGCCCCATGGTCCGGCTCCACGTGCTCGACCTCCCGCGCGTCGGCGGGCAACGGCACGTCGAGCGGGAACAACAGCCCGTACAGCGGCCCGGCGATCCGCGCCAGGATCAGCGCCGCGATCACGAGCGCCGCGATCCCCACGGGCACGATCAGCCACAGCAGGCGCGCGCCGCCCCGCCCCTCGGCGGCCCCCTGCGCTTCGCGGTCCATCACCCTACGTATCCCAATACCGCTGCACGTCGATCACGATCTCGCCGGACGGCTCCTGTGCCGGGTCGTAGGTGGGCCGGATCACCACCGTCGCGTACTGCGTGAAGCCCAACAGCGAGCGGTCGAGCAGGCAGCGCGTCGTGACGTGACGCCCTGCGCCCTCATTGCCCCCCTCGCCCGCGAACTGGCGGCTGCACGTCATGCCGTCCTGTCCCTCGTAGAATGCCTCAACGTCGGCCATCGGCGCGATGACTGCGTACTGCCGGTGATCGCGGCCCGCCGCCAGCACCTCGGCGGCGACCTCCTGTGCGCCGGGGTACCGCGCCACGTCAGGCGGCTGGCTGCGGCTCCAGCGCACGTACGCATAAACCGCCACCGCCGCGATCGCAACGACGACCACCACCGCCAGCAGCCCCAGCGCGATCCGCGTCGCGGGGCCAGGTCCCGTGCGTCCCGCCGGTTCGTGCACGGCGGGCATGGCTGCGTCCTGCCGATCAAGTTCGTTCATCCGCCTGCTCCAGGATCGCCAATCCGTCCCCGGCGTCGAGCAGCCGCTCGGCCAGCCGGACGTCCGCCTCCAGCGACGCGCGCAGCGGGGCGGCCTGCTCGCTCTCAAACACGGCGTACCAGTCGCGCAGCGCCGCCCGGTGCTGGCGCATGTCGTCCAATCGCTGCCGCGCCGCCTCCCGGTCGCCCGCGCGCAGGTAGTTGCGCGCCAGC
>CAZGLU010000336.1:0-4757 GCA_964526095.1 uncultured Anaerolineaceae bacterium
GAGATGGAATCTCGTGACTGGAGTTCAGACGTGTGCTCTTCCGATCTATGCATCCGCACCGCCGACGCCTTGATCGTGACGCCGCGCTCGCGCTCCAGTTCCATGCTGTCGAGCACCTGCTCTTGCATCTCGCGCTCGCTGATCGTCCCGGTGATCTGTAACAGCCGGTCGGCCAGCGTGCTCTTGCCATGGTCGATGTGCGCGATGATCGAGAAGTTCCGGATGTGTGCTTGATTCATTTGGTGGCTTCTGAGTTGCGACCGGCTAGACGAGTGCATGGACGAAAGGGTGATGGTTGAGTGGTGAATACGCGCCTAGTATACCCCGGACTGGGCGGGCTGAACATGGTCTTGCAGCCCCCATTACAACTCACTATACTCTGCGGCGGCCGTTTTGGCTATAGTCTCCGTAGAAACACCCCGAGTGGCAGGCAGCACGGAAGGTGAGATAGCGTGGGATCGCTACGTAAAGGCTTGAGCCGGACGCGGCAATCCTTCTTCGGACGGATCGCGCAGGCGTTCGGTGCCACGGAAATTGATGACGATACCTGGGATGACGTCGAGGCGCTCTTGATCCAGGCGGATGTCGGCGTGCCGACGACGCTGAAGATCATCGAGCATATGAAGGCCCGTGTGCGCCGCGAGGGCATCACCCGGCAGCCGCAGTTGGTCGAGGCGCTCAAGGCCGAGCTGCGCGACCTGTTGCAGGAGCCAACGCCGCTCAACCTGAGCGGGCGCCAGCTTTCGGTGATGCTGATCGCAGGCGTCAACGGCTCCGGCAAGACGACCTCGATCGGCAAGATCGCCTACCGCATGCGCCTCAACAACCGCAAGGTGCTGATCGCGGCGGGCGACACGTTCCGCGCGGCGGCCATCGAACAGTTGGAGATGTGGGGCGAGCGCGCGGGCGTGCCGGTGATCGCCGGGCTGCCCAACAGCGACCCCGCTGCGGTCGTCTTCGACGCGGTCAGCGCGGCCCGGGCGCGCAACGTCGAGGTGCTGATCGTGGACACCGCCGGACGTCTGCACAGCAACTTCAACCTGATGGCCGAGCTGGTCAAGGTGCGCGACGTGCTGCGCCGCGTCGTGCCGGACGCCCCGCATGAGGCGCTGCTCGTGCTCGACGGCACGACCGGGCAGAACGCGCTGACGCAGGCCAAGAAGTTTCAGGAGGCCATCGACATCACGGGCGTGATTGTGACCAAGCTGGACAGTACGGCCAAGGGCGGCATGTTGTTCGCCATCCAGCAGGAGCTTGGCCTGCCGATCCACTACATCGGCATCGGTGAGGGCCTGCACGACCTGGTGTTCTTTTACCCTTGCTCGTTTGTGGAGAGAGTGTTGGAGTATGTGCATGTGTTGTGAGTGACGTGGAAGATCTGTTGAGCCGTTTGAACGAATTGCGCGCGACGTTAGATCAGCTTATGGAGCGTCTTTGACGTCCCAACCCAACGTGCAGAGGCGGACGCGCTGGAGCAGGAATCGACCGAGCCGGGCTTTTGGGATGACCCGCAGGCCGCGCAGCGCAAGATGCGCCGGTTGGCGCGGCTGAAGGAGGGCGTCGAGAGTTGGGAGCGCGCGCAGCACCGCCTCGACGACGCGATTGAGCTGGTCGAGTTGGGCGACGAGGACCTCGCGGCGGAGTTGGCCGCTGAGGCCGACGCGCTGCAAGCTGAGGTCGAGCGCCTGTCGTTCCAGGCCAAGCTGAGCGGCGAGTACGACGCCGAGGACGCCTACCTCGCCATCCACGCCGGGGCCGGGGGCACCGACGCGCAGGACTGGGCGGCCATGCTGCTGCGCATGTACCTGCGCTGGGCGGAGCGGCGCGGCTTCAAGGTCGAGATCGTGGACGAGATGCCCGGCGACGAGGCGGGCACCAAGAGCGCGACGCTGGCGATCCATGGCGATTACGCCTATGGCTACCTCCAGTCGGAGCGCGGCGTGCACCGGCTGGTGCGCCTCAGCCCCTTCGACGCGGCCCACCGGCGGCATACCTCGTTCTGCCTGGTCGAGGTGTGGCCCGACGTCCAGGAGGAGATCGACCTGGAGATCAAGGAGAGCGACCTCCAGATCGATACCTATCGCTCGGCGGGCGCGGGTGGCCAGAACGTCCAGAAGAACGAGACGGCGGTCCGTATCACGCACCTGCCGACGGGCATCGTCGTCACCTGCCAGAACGAGCGCAGCCAGACGCAGAACCGCGAGCGCGCCATGCAGGTGCTCAAGATGCGCCTGCTGGACCTTGAGCGCCAGAAGCAGGAGGCGGAGTTCGCGGAGTTGAAGGGCGAGCACGTCAGCGCGGGCTGGGGCAACGCGATCCGCTCCTACGTGCTGCACCCCTACCAACTGGTCAAGGACACGCGCACCGGCTACGAGAGCGGCAACACGCAGGCCGTGCTGGACGGCGACCTCGACGCCTTCATGGAGGCGTACCTCGCGGCCCGCGTCGGCGCGACGCCGTAAGGGGCCTGCTGCCTTTACCCCGCCCCTTCCCGCGCCGTGTTGGGAGGGGGCGGCGCTATTGCCATCCGTCTGCCCGGCTTCCTTGCGCCCACGCAGGTATGAGCGGGGCTTGAGGCCGAGGCCGCGCGTCATTCCGCAGCACCCCCTAGCCGGGGGCTTGTGTTATGGCTTAATATAAGTGTATCTTTCGGACCATCCTCAGCCGGCCGGACACAGCAGGGACGGGCGCACATCCCATGAGCATACCCCAGCCGACCTATCTGGATTTTGAGCTTCAGATCGAAGACCTCGGCGGTGGGCGCTACCGCGCGTCCGTCGTGGATCTGCCGTTAGGGGATGGCGAAGGCCAGGTCTCGAACGAGTTCACGCTGCCCTTCGAGCCGGACGAATGGGCGCGTATGCTGGCCGTGCTGGCCGGTGAGGTGTCGGCCACCCAGGCGGAGCGCGAGCGCGTGGCGCGGCGCTTCGGTGAGGCGCTGTTCGGGGCGGTGTTCGCCGGGCCGGTTTACACCGTCTACTTCTCCAGCCTCGACCGTGCAACCGATACCGCCGCTGGTCTGCGGATCAAGCTCGCCCTGGACCGCGCCGGGGCGCTCGCCGCGATCCCCTGGGAGTTCCTGCGCGATCCGGCGGTCGATTACCTCGCTTTGTCCCGGCGCACGCCGCTGGTGCGCTACCCGCGCCACCTCGTCACGCGCCCCCGGCCCGCGCTGGCGCTCCCCTTGCGCGTGCTGGTGATGATCTCCAGCCCGCGCGACCTGGAGCCGGTGGACGAGGCGGCGGAGTGGGAGAACCTGCTCGCGGCGACGGCGCAGCTTCGCAAGGATGGCGCGATCGAGTTGGTGCCGCTGGAGGACGCCTCGCTGCGCACGCTCCAACGCGCGTTGCGCGGCGGCGAGTTCCACGTCTTCCACTATATCGGGCACAGCATGGTGGACCCCACCACCGGGCAGGGCATGATCGCCCTGGAGGATCCCTATGGCGAGGGCAGCAGCTTCCCCGTGCGCGGCGAGGACCTGGCCCGCGAGTTGAGCGAGGAGAACGCGATCCGTCTGGCGGTGCTCAATTCGTGTCAGACCGCCGTCGAGCCGGGCAGCGACCCGTTCGCGGGCATCGCCAGCAGCATCGTGCAGCGCGGCATCCCGGCGGTGATCGCGATGCAGACCGTCATCAGCAGCACGGCGGCCCGCGCCTTCTCGGAGGAGTTGTACCGCGCCCTGGCCGATGGCCTGCCGGTGGACGCCGCCGTGTCCGACGCCCGCCGCGCCATCAGCCACGCGGTGGGCGGCGTCGAGTGGGCGACGCCGGTGCTGACCATGCGCGCCAGCGATGGCGTGCTGTTCGAGATCACCGCCTCACGCCCCGCCGCGCGCCCGTTCTGGCGCCAGCGCGGCGTGATCTGGCCGGTCGCGGCGGTCGCGGCGTTGTTCGTTCTGATCGTCGGCCTGCTGCTGCTCACCGACGCCGCCGGGGGAGGCCCGACCTCTGACGACACGCGCCCCATGGACTTGAGCATCAGAGCCATCGAGGTATTCCCGCCGCACCCTAAGCCGGGCGAGCGGGCCGCTATCATCGTGCATGTCACCAACGACGGCGAGGCGCCGGTTGGCCCCTTCCGCTACGACTTCAGTGAGGACGTGCTTGACGACGCCCCGAGCTTCACGGGCGAGAGTCCGGGCCTCGCGCCGGGCGACAGCACGACGTTGTTCATCCCGCATGTCTATAGCTGGTGGGGCGCGTTCGTGTCGGAGGTGCGGGTTGACGTAGAGAACGTCGTGCCGGAGGTGGACGAGTTCAATAACACGTCCCGCTACCCGGTCGTCACCGGCGAGGAGGACTTCCTGATCGCGTTCGACAGCCTGCCGGGCGGCCGGACGGTCGAACAGTCCACGCCGATTGACGCCGCCACGTTTGTGCCCTGGGGGTTCCGGGTGGAGGCGATCCCGCCCGATACGGATGGCTGCGCCGACGCCGTGCCGTGGATCGTCGTGAACGGCGCGGAACGCTACCTGAGTACCGGCCTGCCGGATGCACCGGACGTCTGCACCGGGGGCGCGCTGGCGGTCACCATCGAGCGCAACCCGGTCAGCGGGGTGCGGGCGGCGCTGGCGGCGGATGCGGGCGCGGCGTACCGCATGGTCGCGTTCAACCGGGCCGGGGCCGAGATCGACGCCGTGTCGGACGTGATCGGGCCGGGGCAGGGCGAGCTGGAGATCTCCGGCGGGTTCCCCACGCGGCTTGAGGTCGCGAGATCGGAAGAGCACACGTCTGAACTCCAGTCACGAGATTCCATCT
>CAZGLU010000337.1:0-4749 GCA_964526095.1 uncultured Anaerolineaceae bacterium
GATTTGCTTGAGACGATCGAGGCGGGCGTGCGCCAGCGCCGGTTCGGGCGTGTGGTGCGGCTGGAAGTCGAGGCCGACATGCCCCAGGCCGTGCTCGATCTGCTTAAGGGCTACCTGAACATCGAGCGGTCGGATATCTACCAGGGGCGCGGGCCGCTGGGCATGAGCCAGTTGTTTGAGCTGGCTGACCTGGACGTGCCGGAACTGAAATTCGTGCCGTTTGTGCCGCAGCGCCCCGCCGTGTTCAACCAGCAAGATGATATTTTCTCCGTGCTGCGCAACCAGGATATCCTGCTGCATCACCCTTACGAGTCGTTTCTGCCCGTGGTCGAGTTCATCCGGCGGGCCGCCTACGACCCGAAGGTGCTCGCGATCAAGATCACGCTGTACCGGGTCGGCAGCAACTCCCCGATCGTGAACGCGCTGCTTGAAGCGCAGGAGAACGGCAAGCAGGTCGCCGCGCTCGTCGAACTGAAAGCACGCTTTGACGAGGAGAACAACATCGTATGGGCACGCACGCTGGAGGCCCAGGGCGTGCACGTGGTCTATGGGCTGGTGGGCCTGAAGACGCATTGCAAGGTGGCGCTCGTCGTGCGCCGTGAGGAAGACGGCCTGCGCCGCTACGTGCATTTCAGTACGGGCAACTACAACGCGACGACGGCCCGCATCTATACCGATATCGGCTACCTGACCAGCAACGAGGACCTGGGCGTTGACGCCAGCGAGATCTTCAACCGTTTGACCGGGTACGCACCGGCAGCGGCCTACCGCCAACTGCTGGTCGCGCCGGAATACCTGCGCGATGAGTTCGAGCACCTCATTCAGCGCGAGATCGAGCACGCGCGGGCGGGGCGCGGCGGGCACCTGATCTTTAAGATGAACGCGCTGGTGGATGCACGCCTGATCCGGCGGTTGTACGAGGCCTCCATGGCCGGGGTGAAGATCGACCTGCTGGTGCGCGGGATCTGCTGTCTGCGCCCCGGCGTGCCGGGCATCAGCGACAACATCCGCGTCGTCAGTATCGTCGGGCGGTTCCTGGAGCATAGCCGGATCTATTACTTCGCCAACGGCGGGAAGCCCGAAGTGTACATGGGCAGCGCCGACCTGATGCCGCGCAACCTGGACCGGCGCGTGGAGACAACATTCCCCGTGCTGGACGATGCGCTGAAGGCGCGGCTGGTGGATGAGATCCTGGCGATCCAGTTGGCCGACAACGTGCAGGCGCGTGAATTGCAGCCGGACGGGTCGTACAAGCGGCTGACGCCCGCCGAAGGCGAAACCCCGGTGAATAGCCAGCTCTGGTTCATGGAGCAGGCGCGCTTCTCCGGCTAACGCCCCGTCACGATCTCCAGCGTTGTGCCGTCGGTGCGGAACTCTACTGTGCCGTGTTGATCCGTGCGATAGACCGTGTGCCCGGTGGCAAGCTGTGCCGTCTCAAGCGCGGAGCGCGCGGGCAGGTTGCGCTGCCCGGCGCCGACCATCACAACCGCCGCCTGTGGCCGGACCCGGTTCAGGTAGGCGCTGCTGTTCAACGTCGCATCCCCGTGCGCCATCAGCGTGCCGACCGTCGCGCTGAGGTCCACGTTGCCCGCGAGCAGCGCACCCTGCGCGGAGGCCGCGAGGTCCGGCGCGAGCAGGAACGTCGCCTCGCCGTATGTCAGCCGCAGCACGAGGGCAACCGCGTCACCTTCGCCCGCCTGATCCGGCCCGAACGGGTGCAGGACCTCCAACGTGACCCCATCCCCGACCTCGGCGCGATAACCCGCCCAGGCCGGGAGCACCGCCGCGCTCTGTTCAGCCAGCCGCTCTGCAAGGGCGCGGTAGGCGGCGTCGTCACTGCCGCGTCCGTTGGTCAGCACGGCCTGAACGGAGTACGTGTCGAGCAACGCGGGCAGCGCGTTGACCGTGTTCCGTGCGGGCTGCGTCACTACGAGCAGGTCGAGCGTGCGGTCCCAGAATGGCAGCGCGTCCCCGACGGCGCGGCGCAACTCTTTCGGGTTCGGGCCGCCGTCTACGAGGATCTGCACGCCCTGCGGTGTCTGGATCAGGATCGCGTTGCCGTGCCCGACGTCCAGGAACCAGACGTGCAGCATCCCGTCGGGTAGGGTCAGCGCCACGGCCCACACCAGCAGGGTTAACACCGCGCCCGCGCCCATCAGCCCGGCAGTCGATACGTGCCGACGCAGGCGCCCCAGCAGCGCGGCGCGGTCGTCTGGATGCTGGAGGCGCAGCAGCCCGGCAGCCAGGACGAGCGCCAGCGCAGTCCACGCGGCGCCCGGCGCGACCTCGAACGGGATCGAAGCCATATCCAGGCGTGCGAGGCCCCGCACGACTGCCAGCGTCCCGGTCAGGGGGAGCCATGCGGCCCAGGCGAAAAGCTGGCCGAGGGGCGTCACAATCAGGCCGGTGAGCGCCGCCAGCCCGCCGAAGATCATGACATACGGCTGGAGCGGCACGATCAGGGCGTTGGCGAGCAGGCTGGCGATCGAAAGCTGGCCGAAATAAAGCACGGTCAGGGGCAGGGTGGCGACCTGTGCGGCGAGGCTCACGGCGATTGGCTCGGACAACCAGCGCGTGACGCGGCGGGCTGTTTCCGCGCGGAGGAAGCGCCGCAGCAGCGCCTCTAGCCCGTTTTCGAAATCGGGGCTGAACAGGAC
The DNA here is from genome assembly GCA_964526095.1 of uncultured Anaerolineaceae bacterium. GTDB lineage: Bacteria > Chloroflexota > Anaerolineae > Aggregatilineales > Aggregatilineaceae > Aggregatilinea. The sequence continues at coordinate 2,658 of CAZGLU010000337.1, forward strand.
GAGGCCCGCCGTGGCCGCAACGCTGAGCTGAAAGCCGACATCCCAGGCCGTGAGCGGGCTCCAGACCGTCATCAGCCACGCGGCGAAGGCGAGTGTGGTCAGCCCATGCGCCCGGCGCCCGGTCTGTGTGGCGACGATCGCCAGCCCGCCCATGAGCGCGGCGCGGACCACCGACGCCGACGCGCCGACCAGCACCGTATACCCGGCGATGGCAGCGAGCGTGACCCAGGCCGCGCGGCGGCGCCCCAGGCCCGGCTGGAGCAGGCCCATCAGGACGCGGATGATCACGACGATGTTGGCCCCGGAGATGGCGATCACGTGGGAGGTGCCGGTGCGTTGGAACGCGTCGCGCACGGTAGTTGAGATCGCACTTTCGTCACCGAGGATGATGCCGTTGAGCAGGGGCGCCTGCGGGCTGGGCAGCAGCCGGTCGATCACCTCCCGCGCCCGCTCGCGCACGGCGTAGATCGCGCGCAGCCAGGGCACGCCGCCGCCTGTGCTGACGACCTCGACGTCCGCGTTCGAAACAAGGCCGTGCACGCCCTGGCGGGCGAGGTAGTCCCGGTAGGAGAAGCCGTCGAATTCGGGCGGGGACAGAAGCATACCGCTTACGGTGACGCGGTCGCCGTAGGCGTAGGTGCCGTAACGCGGTGCCTGGACCAGCACCGTGCCGGACACCCGGCGCACGCCGTCCCGGTCCTCGATGCGCTCGACGTCCAGACGCAGGTTGGTGGCGGCTTCGCGGGGATCGGGCGGGCGGCTGATCGTGCCGGTCATCGTCACGGCGCCGGAGTCGATGTAGTAGCCGATGTGTTCCGGGCCGGGCGTGCGGGTGGCGAGCGCCATCCGGGCCGCGCCGAGGGTGAAGCAGGCTGCGCAGACGAACACGAGACGCCACCGCCGCTCCTGCCGCGCGGCGATCGCCAACCCGACTGCGAGCGCAGCCCCTGCGAACCAGGGGGCGGCGCTGGCCTGCGCTTCCGCCGCGACGAGGACTCCCGCCATCCACGCCGCGACGAGATAGAGTAACGTCATCCGTGCCCATCCCCAGGCCGATCAGCGCGTCGGCCCGGCAGGTTAGCGCGCTTCGTCCACGCCGCTCCACTCACGCACTATAGCATAGGTCGCCTCGACGGCCTGCTCCAGCGTGAGGTCCGAAGTGTCCAGGTAGACTGCATCCGGGGCGCAGTAGAGCGGGGCGACGTCGCGCCCGCTGTCCAACACGTCACGGCTGTTCAGCCCGGCGCGGATCGCGTCGAGGTCGGCGGGCTGCCCGGCGCGGCGGCGTTGTTCCGCGCGGCGCTGCGCGCGCTCCTCGAGCGATGCGTCAATGTACAGCTTCAGGTCCGCATCCGGCAGGACGACCGTGCCGATGTCGCGCCCGGCCATGATGACACGCCCGCGTGCGGCGATCGAGCGCTGCAACTCCAACAGCGCCAGGCGGACCCCCGGCACCGCTGCGACGATGGAAACGTGCGCGTCCACCTCCGGGGAGTTGATGTGTGGCGTGATGTCGCGCTCGTCGGCCAGGATGGTGTACTGTCGCCCATCATCGCGCAGGTCACCCGACAGGCTGAGGCGCGCGTTTTCCGCCAGTCGGGTCAGCGCAGCGGGGTCGGTGAAGTCGGTGCCCTGCTCGAGCGCCAGCAGGGTGACGGCGCGGTAAAACGCGCCTGTGTCGACGAAGAGGTAGCCCAACCGTTGGGCCAGGGCGAACGAGATAGAGCTTTTGCCTGAACCGGCCGGTCCGTCTACTGCGATGGTGAGTGGCAGTGCCAAAGCGGAGTCCTTGTAGCTGCGAGAATCCAGGGCGTCTAACGCCTCAACTATACCCCATTTCAGGCGTGCGGGAAGCCCGAAATCCCGCACGGAGCCAGGTGGGACGGCGGGCCGGGCCGGTTGCGGGGCACCCCAGGCTACCGTAAAATGAGCCGTAGTCGCGGTCGTGCGCGGGGAGTGAGAAGCCATGGGGATATCCCGAACAGTGGTGATAACGTGCCTCGTTCTGCTCGTCGTCGGGCTGGTGGGAGGCCCGGCGTGGGCATCACCGCTCCGACAGGGCGAGCCGACGCCGCTACAGTATGGGCAGACC
>CAZGLU010000338.1:0-4719 GCA_964526095.1 uncultured Anaerolineaceae bacterium
GATAATGAGCGGTGACTGGAGTTCAGACGTGTGCTCTTCCGATCTCTCTCGACCGATCCGGAGACGACCTCCGGCGTGTTCGCCGACCTGATCAGCAGCCCGTGGCAGTCGCTGTTGTGGCAGTGGATCGTGCTGGTGTGGGTCGGCGTGATCATCGTCATGGGGGTGTCCAAAGGCATCGAGCGCACGACCAAGCGCCTGCTGCCGCTGCTGTTCGTGCTGTTGATCGTGGTGTGCGTCCGCAGCCTGACGTTAGATGGGGCCGGTGAGGGCATCACGTTCCTGTTCAAGCCCGACTTCAGCAAGCTGTCGGGCGCGGTGGTGCTGGCGGCGATGGGGCTGGCGTTCTTCAAGCTGTCGGTGGGGATGGGCACGATGATCACCTATGGCAGCTACTTTAGGGACGACCAGAACATCCCGCTGACGGCCACGCGCGTGATGCTGATGGACCTGCTGGTGTCGCTGCTGGCCGGGCTGGCGATCTTCCCGGCGGTGTTCGCGTTCGGGTTCAATGTCGACGCGGGGCCGTCGCTGCTGTTCATCACCATCCCGGCGGTGTTCGCGTCGATGCCGGGCGGCGACTTCTTCGTGATCATCTTCTTCGTGCTGACGGCGATCGCCGCGACGGGCGCGATGATATCGATCGTGGAGGTGCCGGTCGCCTTCCTGTCGGAGCAGTTCAAGATGCGGCGCCGGACGGCCACGCTGCTGACGCTCGGCCTGCTGGCTGTCGTCGGGGCACCGGCGGCGCTGTCGTCCAGCGAGATGGCGGACGTCAAGATCTTCGGGAAGACCTTCTTCGACCTGTATGACTACGCCTCCTCGAACGTGCTGCTGCCGGTAGGCGGGCTGTTCCTGTGCATCTTCGTGGGCTGGGTGTGGGGCTTCGATTCGGTCCAGACCGCGCTGACCAACCGGGGTACGCTGAATAACACGCCGACGGTGCGCGCGTTCTTCACGCTGTCGAAGTACATCACGCCGCTGCTGGTGCTGCTGGTGCTGCTGGACGGGTTGAATATCATCTAGCAGTGGCGACGGGTTCCTCCGATTCCCTGGCCTGCCTGGGAGTGGGGGAGGAGAATAGCGGGCGGGGCAAGCCCTGCCCCTACGAGGGGAAGAGCAGATTACTCCCTGACATAACAAACCCGGCTCGTGGGCGCTGAGGCCCGGTGAGCCGGGTTTTTGTATAGGCGGGGCAGTATGGCCGACTTGACAACCGCACAGGAACGGGGATATGGTGATGGTAGGGTGGTTTGCAATGCAAACTAGTTTGTAGGATCGAAGCGAGGAAGCCATGGTTGATCAGGGACGAGCCATTGAGGACGTGCTGCGGCGTGTGCAGCGGTACTGGTACGAAGACGGCCTTGCGGAGCTGGCTGTCGGGGCGCTGTTCATGTTGGCCGCGATCCTGATCGCGGCTTTCGGCGCGCGTACTGGCGCGCCAACCCGGCGCCGGTGGAGTAGGCGAGATGGCGAACGACTTCCGTGAGATGATCGGCGCCGACCGGGTGATCCACGAGCCCGCGCGGCTGGTGATCATGGCGATCCTGTACGCGGCGGAGAGCGCTGATTTTGTGTACCTGCTGCGCGAAACCGGGCTGACGAAGGGCAACCTGTCCTCACACTTCGCCAAGCTGGAGGACGCGGGCTACATCGAGATCGAGAAGGGCTTTCAGGGCAAGATACCGCGCACGTCCTATCGCCTGACGGATACCGGACGCGCGGCCTTCAGCCAGTATCGCGAGCGCCTGCGGCAGGCGGCGGACACGCTGCCGGACTAGGGCGTGGCTCAGGCGGGGGCGGGCCACCCATATCCACCACATCCGGGGCGGCTGCTCGCAGGCGACGTGCCACGGCGGGCGGTCGCTCAGCCTCAACAAAGCCCTCATGCCGGGGCGTAACCCGGGACCGGTTAGCTGGCGAATTGTGCGCAGGCCGGACGGGGGCAGCTTAACTACGAAGACTTAACGCGAATAGGAATCCCGGCATAGGACGATAAGGCAGGTGGACTAGTCCACTTCACCTATTAGAAAATAGGCTTTGGGGCCGTTTTACGCCTGATGGGCGTGAACTATGATGGGCGGGAGATGCTGGCGCCCGGTTTTTGTCGGGCGTATGCGCACAACAAAGAGGAGAGAGATGGGATGGAAAAGCAACGTAAGTTTCTGACGATGCTTGTGCTTGCACTGGTGACGTCCCTCGCGCTGACGCTGGTCGCCGGGCCGGTGATGGCACAGGGCGACGGCGAGGACGGGGATCAGGGGCCGCTAGCGGACGAGACCACCACCGCCGATGTGGTTGACGACACGACCACCGACGACACGGCGGTGCCCACCGGCGCGGGGCAGGCTGCCTTCCTGTCGCGCTGGGCTGAGGTGCAGTTGACACCTGAGGTGGTCGTGTACGCGCCGCAGGAGTGCGTGGCTGCCCCGTTCTGGGGCACGCGGACGTGGCCATCGGGCGACATCGTGGCCGATCCGGGCATGACCGTACTGCCCGAGTTTGACGAGTCGCAGCAGTTCCTGGCGACCATCATCTGTGACGTGGCGGTATTCGATACGCCCGGCGGTATCCCGGTTGGCGGGCACCGGCTCCTGGCGGGGCAGACCTGGTTCGTGAAGCCGTACCTGTGGGTCGTGCCCGGCCAGCAGTTCGGTGCCACGGATTTCGGCTTCCAGGTCGGGACGGATAACGACGGCCTGAGCGCGACGGATACCTCCACGCCAGGTGAGGCCACGGATACCACAGACGGCCTCGGCGATGATCTGGGCGACGCGCTGAGCACCCCCGACGCCACCGATAGCGCGAGCGACGCCAGCTAAGGCGGGGGCAGGTTTCGGAACCCGCCCCTACGGGACAATCCAATAGCGACAGGATGCCAGCCCCACACAACTGTGGGGCTGGTGTTGTATCGGAGCGGTTAACCGGCGGGCGCGGCGGGGTAGGTGGCCTCGATGACCTTGATGGCGTGGAACAGGAACTCGTTGACCGGCGTCGGGATGCCGGTCTGCGCGCTGAGTTGAAGCACCTTACCCGCGAATATGTCCACCTCGGTCGGGCGGCAGTTCTCGACATCCTGGAGCATGGACGTCTTGCCCGTCGGGTGGAGCGTGTGCAGCACCGGATACCAGGCATCGAGGTCGGCGGAGGTCAGGCCGATCCCCATGGCCTGGGCGAGCGCGATCACCTCGCGCATGGCGGCCTCCATGATGGCCTGGGCGTGGGACGAGGTGTGGAACACGTGATAGGGCGCACGCAGCACCGCCGAGGGCTGGTTGATGCCGACGTTGATCATGAACTTCCACCACAGCGACCGCAGCATATCGGGCGGCGTGTCGTGCGGGATGCCAGCGCGGCCCAGGATCGCCGCGACGCGGCGGACGCGCTCGGAGGGGGTGTGGTTCTCGGCCTCGCCAAAGGTGATACGCCCGATGGTGGAATAGCGCACGCGGTTGTCCTCGCGCAGCGCGTCGATGCCGACCGCGATAGCGTACAGCACGCGGTCCACACCGACGGCCTCCGCGATGATCTGCTCGCTGTCCAGGCCGTTCATCACCGAGATGATCAGCGTGTCCGGGCCGACGCAGCGCGCCAAGTCGTCCAGCGCACCGGCGAGGTGTTGGTGCTTGAGGGCGACCAGGATGAGCGCGGGCGGCGTGCCGGGCGTGGCGGGGTCGGTGACGGGGATGGTGAAGTGCTGGCCGTTGACCACGACGCCGTTATGCCGGAGGCGGTCGGCACGATCCCCGGAGGCGATAAAGGATACGCCGGTTGGGCTGGCCTGGTAGAAGCGGCTGGCGTAGGCGGCGCCCAGGGCCCCGGCGCCGAGGATGGCGACTGTACTATCAGACATGCGGAATACCCCTTGATGGACCATAAGCCAGTGCGTTCCGACGAGTATACCCGCGTGTGACGGCGCCGGTCAGTAGTTACCTATCTTCCGTTAGCGGCGGCGGTACAGTTTATGTAAAGTGCCCTTTGACTCTGATCTAGGGACATAATATACTGAAATGCAGGCCGCTTGCTCCCCGAAGCGTGCCTGAGCTAACTATTCTTGTACGTCTTCTTAGGAGGTAGCACCATGAGGAAGTTCGTTGTTATCGCCCTGTTGTTAGCCCTCATACTCCCTGTCGGCAGCCTGGCAATGGCCCAGGGTGACGACCCGTTTGAGGGGATGTCGCTCGAGGAACTGTTCCCGAACGCGATCGACGATCAGGAACGCGAGTCGGCCTGGGAGGCGCTGCTTGCCGCCAACCTACCGGACGCGCGCGACCGTTTTTCGGGTCAGACCCTGACGCTCGGCGTGCTGGCGAGCGGCACGCGCGGCGTGATCTCCGGGGCGCCGTACTTCTGGCGGGAGGCGTTCGAGGCTGTGACCGGCGCCGAACTGGAGATCATCGAGATCCCGTTCGAGCAGATGCTGACGACGCTGACGGTGGACTTCACCACGGGCCAGAACACGTATGACGTCATCATGAACGCGTCCTGGTTCTACGGCGACTACATCAGCAACGACTGGATCATCCCGATCGATGACTACCTCACTGCCGAGGGCTACCCCGTATGGGAGCCGGAAAAGGTGGCTGCGCCGCTGCAACAGCTTTTGAAGTGGGAAGGCCGCTGGTACGGCGTCGTGAATGACGGCGACGCGCAGATGTTCTACTACCGGCGTGACATCCTCGAGGATCCGGAGTGGCAGGCCGCCTATCTGGAGGAAAC
>CAZGLU010000339.1:0-4716 GCA_964526095.1 uncultured Anaerolineaceae bacterium
AAACCGCGCAGGTAGGCCAGGCCGAGCGGCAGCGTGAACTTGTTCCGGTCGGACATCATCAGCAGCGGCCACAGGAAGGCGTTCCACGAGTCCACGAAGGTGATGATCGCCAGCGTGGCGATGCCCGGCTTGATCAACGGCAGCAGCACGCGCCACCACATCCCGAACTCGGTCGCACCGTCCAGGCGGGCCGCTTCGAGCAGCTCGTCCGGGATGCCCTGGTAGATCTGGCGCAGCAGGAAGATGCCGAAGGCGCTCGTGCCGAAGGGCAGGATCAGGCTCCAGAACGTATCGTCGAAGCCGAAGACCTTGACCGCCATTACGTACAGCGGGATGAACAAAAGCTGCGGCGGGAAGACGAGCGTGCCCAGGATCAGCGAGAACACGAAGCGCCGCCCCTTGAAGTGCAGCTTGGCGAGCGGGTACGCCGCCAGCGAACAGGTGATCACGTTCAGCACCACGACGCTGAGCGCGACGATCAGGCTGTTCGCGAAGTAGCGCGGCAGCGGCACGTCCGTCGAGACCTTGTAATAGTTCTGCGTCGTGGCCGGGAAGGTGTAATCGGCCAGCGGCGTCCCGGCGAGCCGTTCCTCCCAGGCCGGGCCGTAATCGTGCCAGCGCCCGGCGGGCCGGTCGGGGGTCGCCTCGTCCCTGCTGACGTTGTAGCTGCCCGTCTGCGCCGCCTCGCGGTAGCCCTCGCCCCAACCCAACAGGCCGGGATAGGGGATCAACTCCGGCGGCTTGTTCTTGTGGAACAGGTTGCTGGAGTTCTCGCGCAGGCTCATCAGCCCCGTCCACAGGAACGGGAGCGCGGTGATCAGCGCGAACAGGACCAGGAGCACGTACCAGCCAACGGTCTCAAACCAGCGCTTGAGGCGCGCGCTGCGTGGCTTGCGTGGGGTCACCCGGCGAGCGGTCATGCGTCCCTCCCCTCGATCAGGCGCAGGTTGACGAGCGAGAAGACCATCGTGAAGGCGGTGAAGACGACTGCGATCGCGGCGGCATAGCCGATGTTCAGGAACCGGAAGCCCTGCCGGTACAGGTAGAAGATCACGGTCAGGCCGCTGTCCAGCAGGCCGCCGCTGCCGTTCGTCAGGATGTAGATCTCGTCGAAGGCGCGCAGCGCGGCGATGGAGGAGATCACCGCGACGAACGTGATCACCGGGCGGAGCTGCGGGATCGTGATGTGGAGGTGCTGCCGGAAGCGATTCGCGCCGTCGATCGCGGCGGCTTCGTACAATTCCTCCGGGATGGATTGCAGCCCGGCCAGGAACATGACCATGTAATAACCGATGCCGCGCCAGACGGTCACGCCCATGATCGAGTACAGGATCAGGCCGGGGTCGGTCAGGAAATGGATCGGCGTGTCGATCAGCCCGATCTGCCGCAGGAAGCCGTTGATCAGGCCCGCCGGTTCGGAGAACACGAAGTTGAAGATCATGCCGATCGCCACGGACGAGATCACGACCGGGATGTAATACAGCGCGCGGAAGAAGTACACGCCGCGCAGGGGCCGGTTGACGATGATCGCCAGGGTGATCGACAGCACGATCAGGATCGGCGTCACGGCCAAATAGATCAGCGAGCGCACCATCGACTGCCAGAACAGGTCGTCTTGCAGCAGCGCGCGGTAATTGTCCAGCCCGACCCACTGCGGGGGGGTCAACAGGTCGTAGTCGGTGAGGCTGTAATAGACGACCTGGACGATCGGGGCGAACAGGAACACAGTCAGGAAGGCGAACGCAGGGAACAGGAACAGGTACGCGTTCACCGTGCGGCGGCGCTCCATGACGGTCATGCGCGTCCTCCGAAGTGTCAGTACGGGTACGGGCGAGCGTTGGGCAGTTGCGGCCATCAGTGCCTTGCTCCTTGGTCCTGTTCCGGCGGGCGGTGGAACTGCTTAAAAAAGCGGGAGAACCCGGCCTGAGTTCTCCCGCCAACCGGGACGATCTGCTTACTCTTGGGCCGCCGCGATCAGCGCGTCCATCTTGGCGACCATGTCATCCAGCGCTTCCTGCGGGGTCATCTCACCGAGCAGGGCCGCGTTCTGGGCGTCGATGATCACCTGCTGGATCTCGGCGTCGTTCGGGAACGTCGGGCGGCGGTTCTCGGCGGTCAGCACGTAGTCATAGGCCAGCGGGCGGATCACCGATACCGGGTTGTCCTCCTCCACCGTCGAGAAGAACGGGTCCTCGTAGCTCAGCAGGTTTGAGGGGAAGATCCCGACTTCCTTGCTGAAGGCCGCCTGCACCTCAGGGTTCGTCACGAAGACGGCCAGGGCCAGCGCCGCGTTGGGATACTCGGCATCCGCCGGGATCACGAGCGACTGCACGTCCGTCGCGTTCGCGCCGCTGGACTCGGTGATGCCCGGCGCCACGGCGAGCTGCGCGAACACGTCCGGGTTGGCTTCCTCGACCAGGCGCAGCATGTGCGGCGCGATGCGGATCAACACCGTCTCGCCCTGGCTGAAGCGCTCGACCATCGCGCGGTGATCGTCGGTCAGGCTCTCACGCGGGACCAGGTCGTTCTGCACCAGGTCCACCCAAAGCTGGAGGTTCTCAGCCGCCGTGCCGGTGTTCAGGGCCACGCTGCCATCTTCATGGTACACGGGGACGTCGTTGTAGACGAGGTAGTTGAGCAGGTTCAGCTCGATGCCGCTGCCGAAGTTCAGCGACGTGCAGTAGTAGTCGCTCTCGTCGCGGACAAACTGGCAGAACTCGTACAGCTCGGGCCACGTCGTGGGCAGGTCCTCCGCCGTCAGGCCGAGTTCCTCAAGGATCGCGGTGTTGTAGCCGACGAAGTTCGTCAGGCCGAGGTACCAGGGGATCTGGTAGCTGACGCCCTCATAGGTCATCGTCGTCCACGCGCCATCGGAATACTGCTCGCGGATCTCCGGATAGTCCGCCAGCGCCGCGTCCATGTCCATCAGCAGGCCGGCCTCAGCGAACTCCCCGATCCACGGCGGGCTGATGTTGACCACGTCGGGGGCGTCGCCCGTGGCGAACGCGTTACGGACCTTGTCTTGCAGGCTGTCCCAGGGCTGGTCCTCCCAGTTTACGGTCACTTCCGGGTAGGTAAGCTGGAAGTTTTCCACGATTTTCTGGATATACTCGTCAAAGGTCGGTGAGAGGGACATGGTCCAGAAGGTCAGCTCCGCGCCTTCCTCGACGCCCTCGATCACGCGCCAGGACGCGATCAGCTCGTCGGTCGGGTTCCAGAAGGGATCAGTGTCCCGGTGTCCGCCGCCCTGGGCGAAGCTCGCGGTGACCGGCAGGGCCAGCAGGCCGATCAGGATCAGGGTGATTAACAGACGTTTCATGGGTGTTTCTCCTTATATGATGAGCGAAACTCCAAGTGACGGCAGGGGATGGCGGCGTTGAGGTGGCTCAAGGTACGGGTGTGCGTCCTCAATAAGCGGTCCTCCGTGTGGGGTGGTCGATTAGTTAGTTAGCTTTACTTACTTTCTCTTTCTTGCTAGTATAGTGCCATTTCGTCCGTCAAGTCAAGCGATTGGGGGGTAAATCAATGCTCGCGCTCGGCGTGGACATCGGCGGCACGAAGATCGACCTGGTTCTGGCGGATGCGTCCGGCACGATCCGGGCTGAGCAGCGCGTCGCTACGGACGCGCACGAAGGCCCCGGCGCCGTGCTCGACCGCGTCGCGGGCGGGATCCAGCGGCTGCTGGCGCAGGCCGACGGCCCGCTCGCCGGGATCGGGATCGGCTGCCCCGGCCAGGTGGACCCGGCCAGCGGCGTGGTGCGCACGGCGGTCAACCTCGGCTGGACCGAGGTCGCGCTGCGTGACGAGGTCGCCCGGCGGCTGGCGCAGGAGCTGCCGATCAGGGTGGATAACGACGTGAACGCGGCGGCACTGGGCGAGCGTTATTTCGGTGCGGCGCCGGGCTGTCAGGACCTCGTCTACCTCGCCGTGGGGACCGGCCTCGGCGGCGGCGCGCTGGTGAACGGGCGGATCGTCAACGGATCGACCGGCACCGCGATGGAGGTCGGCCACCTCTCGTTCGACCCGGCAGGCCGCCCCTGCCGCTGCGGGCAGCGCGGCTGTGCGGAGATGTACGTCTCCGGGATCGGGCTGATGGCCGGGGTCGAGGCGCACCGTGCCGACTACCCCACCACCCTGCCGCCGGGCGCCCGCCCCAGGGCGATCGTCGAGGCGGCGCGCGCGGCGGATCCGCTGGCGGTCGCGGTGATCGCGGAGGCCGCGGAATGGCTGGGACAGGTGATGGCCTGCTGCGCGAGCCTGTTCAACCCGTCGATGCTGGTCATCGGCGGCGGACTCGGCCTCGCCGCCGCCGACCTGCTGCTGGAGCCTGCGCGCGCGGCGCTACGCCAGCGCGTGCTGCCCGACCTGGCGGACGCCGTCACCGTGGCGGCCTCCCGCCTGGACCGTATCGCGCTGGGCGCTGCGTGCCTGGCCTTCGAGCGCGCAGCGCGTTGATCTGACCGGACCGCACTTAACACATATAGGGAGGCTCCCATGATGGACATGCTTGTGAGGCTCTACGCCCTGCCCGACCTCGCGCCCCTGGTCGCGGCGCAGGCCGCGCAGGGCGTCACCATCCGCCGCGCGCTGGCGCCGGAGAAACACGTGATCACCGACTGGGTGCGCGCGCAGTTCGGCGAGGGCTGGGGCAGCGAGTGCGAGGTCGCCTTCGGGCACCGGCCGATCGGCTGCTATATCGCCGTGCGCGGCGCCGAG
>CAZGLU010000340.1:0-4681 GCA_964526095.1 uncultured Anaerolineaceae bacterium
CACATCAGCAGCCCGGCGTCCGATCACCGGGACGCCGGAAAGAGGGCATGACACTATGACTGCAACTGCAACCCGAAAAGGACGAGGCGGCGTCGGTGGCGCCATCCTGAGCGCCCTCAGCTCAGTGGGCCGGGTGGTGGGCGGATCCAGCATGCTCAAGTTCCTCATCCGGCGGCTGCTGGCAGCCATCCCGGTGCTGTTCGCGATCACGCTGGTCACGTTCGCGCTGACGCACATGCTGCCCGGCGGACCGTTCAACGCGGTCGGCCAGCGCCGTATGCCGGAGTACATGATCCGCCAGCTTGAGGAAAAGTTCGGGCTGAACAAGCCGCTTTTCTTCAACACGTGGGCGGACGGCTACTTCCCGGACGGCGACGAGTGGCAGATCATCGGCTACCGGACCGAAACCCGGACGATCGGCGGCAGCGAGACGGGCCAGGTGCAGGACGTTCAGGAACGCGTGCTGCGGATTGACCTGCTCGACTCCCAGTTTTTCAACTACGTGTGGGGCGCGCTCCAACTGGACTTCGGCCCCTCGCTCAACGTCGCGCTGCGTGACTCCGGCGTGATGGTCAGCGAGGAGATCGTGCGGCGTCTGCCGGTATCGATGCAGGTGGGCGTGTTCTCGGTGATCCTGGGGTTCAGCCTGGGCATCCCGTTAGGCGTGCTGGCGGCGGTCTACCACAATACCGTGGTGGACTACTTCGCCATGTTTTTCGCTGTGTTGGGGCAGTCTACGCCTGCGATCGTGCTGGCGCCCTTGCTGATCATCGTGTTTGCGGTCGAACTGGGGTGGGTCCCGGTGATCGACCAACGCAACGTATGGACGCGAGGGCCGGAATTCTCGTTATACTACTTGCAGATCCTCGCGCTGCCGGTGCTGGCGCTGGGGGTCGGCATGAGCGCGGGCATCGCCCGGCTCACGCGGGCGAGCCTGTTGCAGGTGCTGCATGAGGACTACGTCCGCACGGCGCGCGCCAAGGGCCTGCGCGAGCGCGTGGTGATCTACGTGCACGCGCTCAAGAACGCGTTGATCCCGGTGGCGACGATCCTCGGCCCCATGCTGGCGAACATCCTGACCGGCACATTCGTGATCGAGCTGATCTTCAGCATCCCCGGCCTGGGGAAGGTCTTTGTGGACAGCGTCACCGCGCGTGACTACACCATGATCATGGGCGTGTCGCTGCTGTACTCCGTCTTCCTGATCATGGGCAACATCCTGGTCGATATCATGTACACATGGCTCGATCCGCGCATCCGGTTCGAGTAACGGGCCAGCAGCCCCAACCCTGCCACACCACCCTTCAGGGAGCGCCACGCCGCGCTCCCTGTTTGCTTTGCGCAGCCCCGGACGACGCGGGACAAAGCTTGTGGAAATCGACCATGCCGCTACAATTAAATCCACGCGGTGTGGCCTGTCTGGCCGAGCACACGGCGGCGGACGGCTGAGGAGCAACCCGGCATGTTCTATGGCAGGATAGACATTTACTGGCCGGATGGCCCGGTGGAGAGCTTCCGGCTGGAGAAGCCGACGGTCGCCATCGGACGCTCGACCGGGAACGATATCGTGCTGGACACCACCGCCGTTTCGCGCTACCACACCACGATCGCGCTCAAAAACCAACAGGTGACGCTGGAAGACCTCGGCTCGGTGAACGGCACCTACGTCGATGGCGTCCGGCTGAAGCCCAACGCGCCGCACACGCTGCGCGGTGGCGAGGAGATCCAGGTTGGGGACGTGCGCCTGATCTTCCACCCGGCGGGGGAAGAGGGCGCGGTGAGCAGCGAAACCACGCAGCGCATCACCCTGACGCAGCCAACTTATCGCGTGGAACTGGAAGGCCCGGACATGGCCGTGGCGCCGGGCGCGCACGCGCAGGCCACGGTGCGGATCGAGAACCGGGGCGACAGTGAGGACCGCTATTTCATCGAGATCGACGGGCTGCCGAAGGGCTGGGTGCGCGTGGATCAGGTCGAGTTGGAGGTCCCGCCCGGCGGCCAGAACCAGGCCGTGATCAGCTTCAAGCCTCTGCGCCGCAGCGAGACCCCGCCCGGCGATTACCCCTTCACCGTACGCGTGCGCTCGCGCTCGATGCCCGCGCAGACGGTCGATGCGCCGACCATGCTGCGTGTGCTGCCCTACAGCGGCTTCGGGATGGCGCTGGGGCGCGGCGAGGCGGCCAATGGGGAAAACTTCAAGCTGTACGTGCACAACCAGGGCAATGCCCCGCTGCCGATCGTGCTGCAGGCGGTCGATCCGGCGCGGGCGCTGCGTTTCCATCTCCCCGTGGCGCAGCTTACATTGGGGCCGGGCGAGCGCCGGACCCTGTCCGGCACGGTGAGCGCCCGCCGCCGGCGCCTGTTCGGGCAGGCCCGCGAGCACGAGTTCGCGGTAGTCGCGCGCTCGCAGGACGCGGCGGGGTTTTCGGCCTCTGTGCCGGGCACCTACGTCGAGGCGGGGGTGCTGCCGGGCTGGGTGCCTGTGTTCGTGATCCCGCTGGTGACCGTGCTGGCGCTGCTGCTTGTCGGGCTGGCGCTGGTCCTGTTCAACCGCGACGACGAGCCGCCCGCGACGCCGGTCCAGCCCGTGATCAACCGCTTCGAGGTCAGCAGCCCGTCGATGACGTTGGGTGCGGCGACCGAGGTGTTCTGGGATGTGACACAGGCGGACCGGCTGGAGCTGTTGATCGCCGGGGCGGAAGGGGAACGCCGCGTCCCGCTGGAGGGCAGCAGCCCGCCGTTCGCGCTCACCTTCGACCGGACCGGCACGTACGCGCTGACGTTGCAGGCCGCGAACGGGGACGCCACGGCGACTGCCAGCGCGTCGGTCGAGGTCCGCCCGGATGTCACGCTCGGCCTGGCGACGGAGGGCGGGCTGGAGCTTGTGCGTAACGTCGAGCAGGTCGTGACCCTGAGTTGGACGGTTAACGGTGCGCGCCCGCTGGACGGCGGCCTGGATATCCGTTTTGAGAGCTCGGATGGCGGTGTGGAACTTCCGACGGGGGCGCAACCGGCCAGCGGCGAGCAGGAGATCACGGTCATCCCGCCGGAGGGCGCCGCCGAGTGGCTGATCACGCTGACGGCGACCGGGCAGGATGGCGTCGTGGCGAGTGTGACGCAGAAGCTGCCCATTGTGTATCCGCACTGCGAGCTAAACGTGGCCCGTACGCTCGTGCGGCGCGGCCCTGGCTCGGTGTACCCCGCCGTGGCGCCGACGTTGGAACGGCCAGCGCCGCCGCTGTCGCCGGTCGCCCGCGACCCGTCCGGGGAGTGGCTGCGCGTCACGCTCGATGTGGGCGGCGAAGGGCGCGACGGCTGGGTTTTCGCGGATGATTTCGACTGCACGAACTTTGACCCGGAACGCCTGGTTGTGTCCGAGGACTATCCGCCTCCACCCGCAGAGACGCCCTCCCCAGCCCCGGAGACGGGCGTCGGGACCCGCACCCCTCAGCCGACCGCGACGATGCGCCCGCGAGCGACCGGATCGCCGACCCCGACCAGCCCCTGATTCGGTTTGGTAAATGGGCATCTGTTAAACTTAGGGTAAGGTTGGCGCATTGCCCCCGGTCTGGGGCGCGGCGGATGGCCGTGATGTGGCAGTGAGACGGAACGCCGGGCAGGCAGCGGGTGGTCATCATCCGGTGAGACAAATCCGGTGAGACAAAATGGCGCCTCGCTGCGTACCATCACATAGGAGGCCGTGAGGCGGCCCCTTCGCCGTTGAGCGACCCGGATGGCGGTAACGTGCGGCGACAGGTGATGAAGAAGCGCGCAAGTAAGGGAACTTTTTAGGGTGAGCAAACGTCCTGGGCATATGATTAAGCGGTGGAGCCTCGTCCTGTTTCTGTTCATGCTCGCCCCTCTGACCGCGGGATTCGCACCGCGCCAGCAGGATATGTCGCGGGTGGAGCTGACGCTCCGCGTCGGATACGATGGTTACTTCCGCCAGGGGCAGTGGATCCCCGTGCAGGTGCTGGCGACCAACAACGGCCCGGCGGTGGACGGCGAGATCCGCGTGCGGACCGGCGGCATCGGCGGGCTGGCGGAGACGACCTACCGCACGCCGATCAATCTGGCGCAGGACGTACGCAAGCAGGCGTTCCTGTACGTCTCGTTTGAGAGCTTTTCACAGCGCATCCAGGTCGAGGTGGTGGACCGCGCGGGGCAGGTGGTCGGCGTGGCCGAAGCACGCCTGCGTATGCTCAACCCCAACGACGTGATGATGGCCGTCGTGACGGAGTCCGCGCTTGGAGCGGTGGATCTCACCGGGGCGGCGCCGGGCACGGGGAACGGCTTTCAGGTGCGCTGGCAGGTCGAGGATATCCCGCCGCTGGCGGATGCGCTCGCCGGGCTGGACGTGCTGCTGTTTCACGAGGTGGACACCGGGGCGCTGCGCCCGGAGCAGGTGGACGCGATCGAGGGTTGGGTGCTGCGCGGCGGGCACCTGATCGTGGCGACGGGTGACTTCTGGCAGCGCACGACCGCCGGGCTGAATCCACTGTTGCCCGCGGACCCGGAGGGCACCGTACCGGCGGAGACGCTGGCCCCCCTGGCGGATTACCTGCGCGTCGAGCCGGACGCGCTGGAGGACGGCACGACCCTGGCGCGGCTGGCCCTCAGGCCCGGCGCGCGTGCGCTGGCGCGTGTGGACGAAGGGCCGGTGCTGGTGCGCCGCGCTTAC
>CAZGLU010000341.1:0-4679 GCA_964526095.1 uncultured Anaerolineaceae bacterium
CACCACCACCCTACCCTACACTCTTTCCCTACACGACGCTCTTCCGATCTTTCGTCACGCTGTTCAGCACGCGGCCAGGGTTCAGCGGGCGCAGCACGCCCGCGTAGAGCAGGCCGTCGTCCGGCTGGATCGCCTCGTTGATGACCGACAGGCCGTTGATCCACGTCAGCGCGCCGGTCGCTGTGACGAACGACATGATGCCCTCGACGTGAATCGGCGGCTGGCCGTCGAGCGAGATCAGGTACTCGACGGGCTTGGTCTGCCGCAGGGACTTCAGGCCGGGGATGGCGTAGGCCAGCACGCCGAGGCGGTCTTTGTCCTCCCGCGTGACGTTGTAGGCGGCGTCGGCCTCGAACCCGGTGGAGACACGCAGCACGGAGCAGCGATCCCCGACGCGCGCCAGGTCGATGCGGCGAATGACGCCCTCACCGAGCGCGAGGCGCAGCGCCGGTTCCAGGCGGTGCGGCAGGCCCAGGAAGCCCGACACGACGTTGCCCGTGCCCACCGGCACCCACGAGAAGGGCAGCATATCTTCGCCCAACACGTTCTGAGCGCCGGAGACGCCCTGCATCAGCGTGCCGTCCCCACCCGCGACGAGGATGCGGTCCACACCATGAGCCACGCCCTCCGCGATCGCCGCCTCGAAGTCAAAATCGGGCGTGGTGATGTGGAGCGTGATACGGGGGCGCGTGATGTCGCGCAGGTACTCGATGACGTCGTTCCCCCGTTTGGACCCCGACGCGGGATTGATGATGGCAAGGACGTGTCGGGGCGCGGCTACCGGGGTCAGATCAGGATCGGCCATGTACTTTGTCCCGCCGTATGCTGATACAGTTCGCTTCATGCTCGGTTGCCGGTCGTGTCAACAGACGTCAGGTTCCGGCAGGCTGAGGTCAGCACGCCGACGATCGGTCCTAATCACACTATATCCCGGCTACGCGTCGCGGCGCCACCCTGAAAAGCAGGGTGGCTGCTCAGGTTCTGGGCCGTGGTGGTGAAAACGTTGCGCTGCCTGCCTGCTTTCTTTACCGTCTTTATTATACCAGCCTAGATGATAATTTGGCGCGGCGTGGCGGTCGGCGTGGGCGACGGCGTCGGCGTGGGCGGCGTGGCCGGGTCCGGCGTGTCGGTGGGCGTCACCTCCTCCGTCGGGGTCGGGGTATGGGTCGGCAGCGGCGTTACCGTCGGCGGCGGCGTGAACGTGAAGGTGGGCCGGGGCGTCGGCTCCAGCGCTTCGATGACGCTTTCGTGCATATACACGATGTCACGGAACATCCCTTCCGGGTTCAGGTCCACCGTGTACCATTCCGCATTTTCGGGCGAGCGCTCATAGACGCAGACCTCCGCGCCGTAGGGCAGCGTATCGACGCGCGGGCACTCGTCGTTGTTCTGGCTGGGGCAGGAGCGATAGACGGCGCGCTCGACGATCACGATGAACGGCTGGCAGGGCGGCGGTGCGGTCGGGGTCGAGGGCGCGAAGCGTGTCGAGGGCTGGGTGCTGAACTGTGCCGTCGCGCTGCTGACCGCTGCCCGCGTGACCTGGGCCGCGATGTCGCCCTGATCCTCGAGGAAGCGCAGGAATCCGGTCCACACGTAGTAGCCGCCGAAGACCAGCATGGCCACCACGATGACGACCAGCAGGGGGGAAGGCCCTGAACGGCGATACGACATCCTGCAATCCTACCCTGACTACCCGCACAACCCGGCGTCCGGGGCTACCGGGCTGCTGCATCCCCCCCAGTCCGGCAAATCAGCAACCAGTGTAGCGCAGACGGGGCGCCGTCTCCAGTTTTGGCGGTTGATCGGGGTTCAGTCCGCGCCGGGCACCGGCAGCACTTCCGCCAGCCGCGCCAGCACGGCCTCGGCGGACCACTGCCGGGTGCCGTCGAGGGTCACGACCGGGATCGTGCTGTCGGGCGTGTGCAGCAGCCAGTCATCGTGGCACGCCTCAAGCTGCTGGAGGTAGGCCAGGGTGATCGCCTTCTCCTCGGCGCGGCCCCGCGCGTGCAGGCGGCGCAGGCAAACCTCCGCCGGGGTCCGCAGGTAGAGGATCGCGTTGGGGGTCGGCAGCGTGGCGGTGAAGTGCGCCCAGAAGTGGCAGTACACGGCCCATTCGGTGTCGTCCATCAGGCCCTGGTCGTGCAGGTTGCGGGCGAACACGTAGCGGTCACAGTACACCGAGCGCTCGTAGACGGTGATGCGGCCATCCGTCGCGGGCGTGACCAGCGCCGCACGCGTGACGAACGCGCCGATCTGCATGGTGAACGCCCAGCGCGGCGTGTCGGCGTAAAAGCGTTCGAGCAGGTTCGCGGCGAAGCCGGTTTGCCAGTGGGCGACCGGCTCCGGCACGAAGCGGAAGCGGTCGCTGGCGGTCAGCGCTTCGCCCAGCGTGGTCTTGCCTGCCGCGATGTTGCCTTCGAGGAGCACGAACATGGCCGGAGCCTCCGGGCTGCATCGTCGGGCGGATCAGGCAGGTGGCACCCGCCTGATCCGCGTGCGTGTATGGAGTGGGCCGGGGCGCGTTACTTGTTGTACTGCTTGCGCATGGCCGCGCGCTGTGCCTCGACGCCGCGCCGGGTAGCGAGCTTGACCTCCCCGATCGCCCGCGTGATCTGGATCTCGCGCGGGCAGGCGTCGGTGCAGTTGAAGATCGTGCGGCAGCGCCACACGCCATCCGGCTCGGCCAGGACCTCCAGCCGCTTGTCGGCGGCCTGGTCGCGGCTGTCGAAGATGAAGCGGTGCGCCTGGACGATGGCCGCCGGGCCGACGTACTCGCCGTTGGCCCAGAAGCTGGGGCAGGCCGTCGTGCAGCACGCGCACAGGATACACTTCGTCGTGTCGTCGAAGATGGCGCGGTCCTCAGGGCTTTGCAGCCGCTCGCGCCCATCCTCCGGCGGCGGGCTGTCGTTGATGTAGTAGGGCAGCACGGCGCGATAGTGCTCGAAGAACGGCTCCATATCCACGACGAGATCTTTGATCACGCGCAGGCCGGCCAGCGGCTCGATCTGGATGCGGATGTCGTCGCCTTCGCCCAAATTTTTGACCAGCACGTGGCACGCCAGGCGGTTAACATTATTGATGCGCATCCCGTCTGAGCCGCAGATGCCGTGCGCGCAGGAGCGCCGGAACGCGAGCGTGCCGTCCTGCTCCCACTTCACGCGGTGCAGCAGGTCCAACACCCGGTCGGTTGAGTTCACGTTGTCAACAATATATTCGCCCCAATAGGGCTTGCTATCTCGCTCCGGGTTGAAGCGCCGGATTCGCAGTGTGGCCCGCATAGGTATCCTCTTCTGCACTCGTCGGTCAAGGCGAACGGGGCGGTGGTGCCCTTAGTAAACGCGTTCCTTCGGCTTGAAGCGCGGATCCTTCTCCGCCAGGGACAGATCGACCGGCTTGTCGTGGTTGAGGCGTACGTCGCCGTCATCCTCAAGGTAGGCGAGGGTATGCACCAGCCACCGCTCGTCGTCCCGCTTGGGGAAGTCCTCGCGGGAATGGGCGCCCCGGCTTTCCTCGCGTGCCAGGGCTGAGATGGTGGTCACTTCCGCGATGTCGAGCAGGCAGCCCAGCTCCCAGGCTTCGAGCAGGTCGCTGTTGAAGCGCTTGCCATGGTCGTCGATCACCAGGTCCGTGCGCCATTGTTCCTTCAGCTCGCGCACCTTATCGAGCGCCTCCTGCATCCCCTCCGCCGTGCGGAACACGCTGACGTGTTCCATCATGATGTGCTGCATGGCCGAGCGGATAACATAGGGCTTATGCTTCCCGCGCGAGTTGCGGATGCGCTCGATCTCGGCCTCGGCTTCGCGCCCGGCGTCGGCAGGCAGCGGCGGGAAGTCCGTCCCGGCGCAGTAGTCGGCCATGTGCTTGCCCGCCGCGCGCCCGAACACGATCAGGTCGGTCAGGCTGTTGGTGCCGAGCCGGTTCGCGCCGTGCACGCTGACGCACGCGCATTCCCCGGCGGCGTACAGGCCGGGCATCGGGGTGCGCTGCGCGTCGATGATCACGCGCCCGTCCAGGTCGGTCGGGATGCCGCCCATGCCATAGTGCGCGGTGGGCTGGACGGGCATCGGCTCGCGCACGGGGTCCACGCCGACGTACGTGCGGGTGAAGTCGAGGATGTCCGGCAGCTTTTGCTCGACATAGGCCGCGTCGATGCGGCGGGTCTCGCCCGCCTCGGCCAGGTAGCGGTTGACCGTTTCGGGCGTCACGTCCAGGTGGACGTAGCGGCGGCCCTTGATGCCGCGCCCCTCGCGCACTTCCAAATAGATCGCGCGGGAAACGACGTCGCGGCTGGCGAGATCCTTGATGCTCGGCGCGTAGCGTTCCATGAAGCGCTCGCCCCGGTCGTTGAGCAGCACGCCGCCCTCACCGCGCACGCCCTCGGTGATCAGGATGCCGAGCGGGTACAGGCCGGTCGGGTGGAACTGGAAGAACTCCATGTCCTGCAACGGAACGCCGCGCCGAAAGGTGAGCGCGTTGCCGTCGCCGGTGAGCGTGTGCGCGTTGCTGGTGATCTCCCATACGCGGCCCCACCCGCCGGTGGCGAAGAGCACGGCCTTGCTGTGGAACACGTGCAGGTCGCCGCCGTCGATGTCTACGGCCACCACACCCGCGACCCCGTCCCCGCTCCGGATCAGGTCCACGACGTGGTACTCGTCGAAGAACACGACCTCGTGCTTGAT
>CAZGLU010000342.1:0-209 GCA_964526095.1 uncultured Anaerolineaceae bacterium
GGCAGCGCCCCGGCGATCCCGGCCAGCGGGCCGGACTCCGGCGCAGGGGCCGGTTCAACCGGGTCGCCCAGGCCCCGCATGGTCGTCTCGCGGAAGATCTGGAGCCGGTCGGGCAGGTCCACCACCGGAAGCTGCTCGACCTCCGCCTCTACGCCGCCCGCGCGCACTGTTACCGGCAGATCGGTCGGGCGCAGGTCGGCCACCCATTC
>CAZGLU010000342.1:219-4678 GCA_964526095.1 uncultured Anaerolineaceae bacterium
CCACCCCCCTCTCCTACACTCTTTCCCTACACGACGCTCTTCCGATCTGCAGGTCGGCCACCCATTCGGGCGGCATGGCCTCGACCAGCGAGGGGGTGGCCTCGTCTGGGGCGGCAGTTGGCTCAGGCGCTTCGAGTCCCGCGAACGCCGCTTGCGCATCCGGCTCCGCTGCGTCAGCAGGCGGCGAGACGTGGTCCGGCGGCAGCGGGAACAGGTCGTCCACGGTGGGCAGCGTTTCCGGGCTGGCCGTGTCTCCGAACAGCGCCTCGATGTCCTGGTCCGACACGTCCGGCACCCCGAAGATCTCCCACTGCTCCGGCTGCTCCTGCTCAGACGTCTCGCCCGGCTGCTCCGGCTTCGGTTCTGGCTCGGCTGACGCTTCGGCAGGTTCCGGCTCTGGCTCCGGCTCCGGCGGCGTGTACAGGCTCAGCAGCCGGTCGATGTCCACATCGTCATCCGGCCCGGCGGGCAGTTCCCCGGCGGCAGAGGCCGGTGCCTGGGCGGCGGCAGGCGTTTCGGGGGACGGCTCCGGCGTCGCAGCGTCCTCAGGGGAAAGATCGACCAGCCAATCTAATTCGCCGCCCGGACCCTCGCCCTCCGTCTCCGGTGTGGCGGGGGCATCGGAGGCGCGCGCCTCGGCGCCCGGTTCCGCGTCCAGGTCGCGCAGCCAATCGGGCGCGTCGTCGTCTACCGGGGCTGCGAAGGGATCTGCTGCGCCCTCCGGCTCGACGCGCTCCACGAAGTCCCCGGCGGGCGCGCTGCTTTCGACGTCGGGCGGCGCGAAGTCCGCCATCCATTCCTCGATGACGTCCTCGGTGTCGCCCGTAGGCATGTCCTGGTCCAGCTCAAGGTCGGGGAAGGGGATGTCCTCCGGGGCGGCGATCACCTCCGGCGGTGGGGGCGGCATTGTGTCGGCGGCCTCGTCCTCGTCTTGCGCCGCCGCGCTGAGACGCCACACGTCGAGTTCAGGCGTATCCGGCGTGCCCGGCGCCTCGGGTTCCGCCTCCGGCGGCGTGACGTCTTGCGGCGCCTCCGGCCCGGTTTCCCACGCGGCGACGCCGGTTGGGTCCAGACCCTTGAACCAGTCCGGCACGTCCGCGCCGGGCGGGGGTGCCTGCGACGGCTCCGGGGGCAGCTCGCCGGTCGGCTTGGTCAGCGCCTCGCCGGAGTAATCGATCCCCTGGAACCAATCCGGCGCGTCCTCGGCGCTCTGCTCCTCCAGCCCCAGGTACCACTCCGGCAGGAACTCCTGCCCGCTGCTCTCCGCCGGTTTGTCGGCGGGCTGGCCCGGTGGGGCCGCGCCTTCATCCAGGCTGGCGAACCAATCGGGGACCTCGTCGAGCAGGCGCTCTTCGGGCGACTTCTGCGCCTCCCGCTCCCGCTCGAGCTGCTGCGCCTCCCATGCGTCGAATGTCAACGGGGGTTCCTGGCGTTCCGGCCCGGGCGGGGCAGCCTCGTCGTGCCGGGCGGGTTCCTCCGGGCGGCCTGTATCCGCCTCCAGACTGGCCTGGAGCCAGTCCGGCAGGTCTGTGCCGGGCTGCGCGGCCTCTGCGCTGGCAGTCAGATCCTCGGTGCTTCCCGGCGGCGCCAACTCACCCGTCTCGAAGCCGGGCATGGCGCTGAAGATGTCATCCTCGAGCCAGGGGGGCGTCTCGCCTGGGGCGTCGGGCGCGTCCGTGGGTGTCTCCGGTGACTCGGCGGCCCGCTCGAGCGCGCTCAGCCAGTCCTCGTCCGGCGCGTCGGGCGTGGCCCGGCCCGCGCTGAGGCGCGCGTCGAAGGCGGCGGCGTCGGCCTCGTCCCACACGTCCGGCTCGTCGGGAGGCGCCTCGTCCGTGCTCGCGTCGTCCTCCAGCCAGGGCAGGTCGGAGAGCGCGTCCCGGCGCAGATCGTCCGTGCCGCGCTTGGGCGGGTACGTGCGCCCCGGCTCGCGCGCCCACTCGGAGGCGGGCGGCAGCCCGTGTTGTTCCTCGGATGGCGGTGATTCCGGCGGTGGCGTTTCGCGGGCGTCCTCGTCCGGATCGTCCTTCATCCAGTCCGGCAAAAGGCTGTCGTCGTCAAAGGGGTTGAAGTCGTCCGGCATACAGTCCTGCTTTCACACCAGGGCGGCTGTTAGTCGCGGTAGGCGCGGTCCTGGCCGACCAGCACGCGCACGCCCACGGTCAGCGTGCCGAGCGCGACCCCGATCAAGATGCCCCGCGCGCCCGCGCCCGCCGGGACGCGCAGCAGCCAATCGCGGACCTCCGCGAGGCGGTCCGTCTCCTCCAGCGGGATCCACGTCACCAGCACGGCCAGCACCGACAGGCTGAAGACGAGGCCCCAGATCGTCACGCGGCGGCGCATCAGGCGGTAGGCGGCATAGACCAGGAAGAACACCAGCAGCGCGGCCAGCGCGGATTCCAGCGACACCTGCACCGCCTCGAAGGCGCGCAGGCTCATGCGCTCGCCCGTCAGGTCGCCGGACCACACCTCTGCCCGGTCGAGGATGTGCAGCGCGATCACGCCCAGCGCCGCCAGGATCACCACCAGCCGGTAGGGCCAGCCCCGGTCGCCGCGCCGGATGCGCCCCAGGTGCACCGCGAACAGGTTGAGCACCCCGATGAGCACGGCGATCGCCGCGACGACCGACACCAACTGCACCAGGACCGACGCGACCGCTGCCGCGTCCGTGCCGGGGTCGCTGAGCAGGCCGACGAGCGTCACGATCCCCGCGCTGATGACTGCGACCGTCGCCAGGAAATTCGCTAAGCAGTGGGATCTCACACCTGACCTCGCGCTTCTTTACGTGTTAGGAAGAAAGCCCCGCCCCGTTGAACGGTTTTCCGCCTGGCGTCCCTAAAGCGCCGCCTGGAGCGCCGCGACCACGATGGCGAAGATCACCAGCCAGCGCAGCACGTCGAGCGCGACGACCCCGCCGACCTCAAACGGCCGCCCGTCCACGTAAGCCAGCCCGGCATATAATTCCTCGCCCAGCAGCACCCCGTCCGCCTGGGCGAACGCCACGGCCTGCCCTTCGACCAGGTCGCTGTGTGCGAACAGGCGTTGGTCGTGGCGGACCGCGCTCGCCCCAAAGAGCGCCAGTTCCGTGCCGAGCCGCCCGAACAGCGCCGTGGTATCCACGTCGGCGTCCGCCGCGAGGCTCGTCGCCCCGGCGGCATACGCCAGGGACCGCTCGCCCGCCGGGAACCACGCTGCGGCGCGCACGCGGAAGGCGTCCAGGCGCTGGCGATAGGCGTAGGCCCGGCGCAGCGTGTCCTGCGCGAGCGGCAGCGTCAGCGGGGCGCTCAACGTCAGCAGCGGGACCTGCTCCCCGACCGCAAGCCGGGACGCCAGCCGCCCGATCAGCGCCGCCGATGCCAGCGCACTGACCGTGCTGCGCTGCCCGATCGCGGCGCCGCCGATGGAGAAGTGAACCGCGTGGTCGCTCTCCACCGCATCGGCCATGACCGCCGGGAGGGTGGTCAGCGCCGGGATGGGACGCAGCGCGAGCGTCCGCCGCCGGGCGATCAACGCGCCGATCAGCGTGGCGGCCAGCGCGATCGCCAGCAAGGTCCAGGTGTACTCACTCTCGTTCATCGTCGTCCGGCCCTACCAACCGTCGGCGCACACGAGCCAGCCCGCCCGGCTCCTCTAAGAGCTGTGCCAGCGCCGCCACGTCCTCGCGGGGGACGAGGAAGCTGAGCGCCGGTTGCGCGATCCAAAGCAGGTGCGCGCCGAATGGGCTGAGCGGCTCAC
Organism: uncultured Anaerolineaceae bacterium; assembly: GCA_964526095.1. Lineage (GTDB taxonomy): Bacteria > Chloroflexota > Anaerolineae > Aggregatilineales > Aggregatilineaceae > Aggregatilinea. The sequence goes on from CAZGLU010000342.1 coordinate 3,952, forward strand.
CGGCCTCCAGCAGCGCCCCGACCACGCCCTCCAGGCGCAGGCGGCGCAGCAGCCCGGACCAGTGCGCGAGCCGGTCGTGCCAACGTTCGTCCGCGCGCAGCTCCTCGATCGGTCCCATGTTGGTCAGTATAGCACAGCGCCATTCTGCGCGGAAATCGTACACATAGCCTACCGGGGCCAGGGGAAGCGCGGCGCTTTGTATAAAATACCTATATCGGACGCGGCGTCGCCCTTGACAGCCCGCCCCGCCTTACGCTATGCTGTGAAACGTCAAAATAAGACCCTTGAACGCGATGATCGGGACGAGTACTGGCGTACGGCGCTCCCAGGGAGAGCGGGCCTCGACTGCAAGCCTGCTTGATGTGCCAGCCAGGAATACCCCCCGAGAGCGCGCCGCCGAACCGGGTTCGCAGTAGGCGGCGACGGTTGGCCCCGTTACCGGCCCCAAGAGGACGCAGGCCGCTTCCGGGCGGCGGCGTTGAACGTTGGGTGGAACCGCGTGGACCGATGGCCCTCGCCCCAAATCTGGGGGAGGGTTTTTTATTTGGGGCAGATTTGGGCGAAAATCGTTGTAAGATGTGTGTAGTCGTAAGCGTAGGACGCTGATGTCAGAGGGATTTTGCCGTGTTTGTCAAACGTGTGTGGATCGAAGCGGAGCCTTATATCGACTTTGATCCCGAGACAGATCGGAAGAGCACACGTCTGAACTCCAGTCACCGCTCATTAT
>CAZGLU010000343.1:0-4669 GCA_964526095.1 uncultured Anaerolineaceae bacterium
AGATAATGAGCGGTGACTGGAGTTCAGACGTGTGCTCTTCCGATCTGGTCTGGGACGTGCTGCTGCCGGTCCTGTTCGCGCTCGGCGTGGCGGCGCTGCTGCGGCGCTGGCGCGAGGGACCGGTTTGGGTGGCGCTGTGGTGGGTCGCGCTCACGGCGCTGGCCCTGCTGGCGACCAACACCCTGAACTGGCAGCGCTACTACCTGCCGCTGATGCCCGCCGTGGCCGTGTTTGCCGGGTGTGGCGTCGGCTGGCTCGTTGACCGCGCGGCGCGGCTGGCCGGGCGGGCACCGGCGCAGGCGGAGGCATGATGCCCGACTGGCTGCGCCCGACCTTCACGCTGCTACCCTTCGCGGCGTGGCTGTTCCTCGGCGTGGGGCTGCCGTGGGCGCTGGCCCTGCTGCCGCGCCGCCTGTGGCGCGAGCGGATCACGGTGATCGCGGTCAGCATGGCACTGGGACCGCTCCTGCTCACGGCGGTGATGTTCCTGCTCGGCACCTTCGCGGCGATCACCCTGCCCGGCACGCTGGCGGGCAGCGCGGCGGTCGCGGGGGTGGGGGCCGTCCTGTCCTGGCGCCGGGCGCGCGCGGAGGCTTCCCCGGCGGAGGCCATTCGCGGCCTGGTGGGGCAGGAGGAGGCGCTCCCGCTGCGCCTCGGCTGGACGGAGCGCCTGCTTATCGCCGGGATCGTGCTGCTCCTGCTGCTCAACGTCGTCAGCGCGGCTTACTGGCCGTTCATCGCCTACGATCCGCTGTGGGTCTACGCCGCCAACGCCAAGACGTTCGTGCTGCACGAGCGCATCCCCGACGAGATGGGCTACTACCCGCAGCTCGTCCCACTGACCTACACCTATTTGCAGCAAGCCTGGGGCGGGGTCAACGACCACGCGGCGCGCGTGGCGATCCCCTGGTGGAACGTGGCGATGGTCCTGATGGCCTACACACTCGGCACGCGCGTGTTCCACTCGCGGCGGGTCGGCCTGCTGACGGCGGCGATCTGGAGCTTCTACCCGCACGTCGTGGCGTGGTACGGCGCCGGGGACCTGGAGATCCCGCTGGCGCTGTACATGACCGGCGCGGCGGCGTTCTTCGTGGAGGCATGGCGCACGGAGCGCGCCCGCAGCGCGGTCCTGAGCGGGCTGCTGCTCGGCGGCGCGCTGTGGACCAAGCCCACCGGCGGCGCGTTGGCGCTGGGTATGGGGCTGGCCCTGGCCGTCTGGGCGGTGCGCGTGCGCGGGCACTGGCGTGCCGTCTGGCCGAAGCTGTGGCTCGTCCTCGTCGCCGGGATCGCCAGCGTGCCGCTCGGCGGGATGTGGTACCTGCGCAACCTGCTGTTGGGGCACACGGCGGTCGTCTTCCCGGCGAGCTACTGGCATGATATGGCGCAGCGATCCGGGCAGGAGTTGGGCTGGCCGCTGCTGATCGTGGCGCTGGTCGTGGCGAGCCTGCTGATCCACACCCCGGACGGCCTGCGGGAGCGACCGGCCTGGGTCCGGCGCGGGCTGCCGCTGCTGGCGCTGGCGCTGCTGCTGGCCGGGGCGCTGCCCTCAGCCTTGAACCCGGACGCGCTGGACGGCGGCGACGACGTCTGGCGCTGGCTGCGCGGCGACCTGGGCGCGGGCGGGCGGCTCGGCCCGTTCGAGGTCCTGGCGATCGGGGCCGGGCTGGCGCTGCTGCTGTGGGCCGGGTGGGGCGTGTGGGGGCGCTGGCCGGTGGGCTACCGCGAGACGGCGTGGCTGCTGTGGGCGCTGCTGCTGCCCTACGGCATCGTGTGGTTCCTGAACTTCTCCTACCACTACCGCCTGAGCTTCGCCATCGTGCCGCTGCTGGCCGTGCAGGTCGCCGCGCTGATCGACGGCGCGCTGTGGTCCTGGCTATCGGCGCGGCGCGGCGCGGCGATAGCGGCGGGGACGCTGGCGGCGGCGGTGTGGGTCGTCGCGCTCGGCGTCGGGCTGGAGCACAACGTCGATCACTGGTTTGGCGACGACCCCTTGCCCGACGACCGCGCCAAGTACGAAGCGGGCAACCCCGCGCTGATGGTCGTCGTCGGCATGTTGGAGGATTACGCGGCGGCGCACGGCGAGCCGGTGGTCGCCATCCCCGGCGAGGACCGCCTGCCGTTCTTCTTCCCCGGCTGGGAGATCCGCAACAGCCGCGAACCGGCGGACCTGCCCACCACACTTGAGGATCTGGACGGCGTGGACCTGTTCATCAGCGGGTCGGTGCCGCGCTTCCTGTGGCAGAAGGCGGGCCTGTACCCCAACGCGCTGCACGCACAGGCCGAGGTCGGCGCGGCATACCACGCGCTGGCCGTGCCCGAATCGGACGGGTCGCGCTGGCCGACGCCGTTGCAGCCGATCCCGCTCAACCCGGACGGGTCGCTGGCCGCCGACGACGGCAACTTCCGCTACGAGGCGTTCGAGGTCCACCCTGAGGCCCGCACGGTCGAGATGCGGCCCATCGTACCGGCCCCCGGCGACGTGGTGATCGGGGACTTCGCGCAGTTCGTGGGGCACAGCATCGTGAGCAGCACGTGGTACCGGGGCGACAAGACGTTCCTCACGCTCTACTGGCGGCCCACCGGGGCCGCGCCGCCCCCGCACGACTACAGCATTTACGTGCACCTGCTCGACGCGAGTGGGGAGCGCCTGACGGGATGGGATGGCAGGCCGCTGCTCGGCCACTACCCGACGTACATCTGGCAGCCGGGCGAGTCGCTGCTCGATTACTGGGTGCTGCCGATCCCGGCGGACATCCCGGCGGGCGCGGCGAGCATCCGGATCGGGATCTACGATCCGCTGAGCGGCGAGCGTTTGCCCGTCACCGTGGACGGCGAGCCGGTGGGTGACGGGCTGCTGATCGAAACGGGGATCGTGGTGGAATAGCGGGCCGGGCTTACCCGCCCGCCACGCTGGAGTAATCCTCCCGGTTGCCGATCCACCACTGCCACTTGCCGGGCACGCTTTTGTCCAGCGCCTTCAGGTACAGGTGGACTTTCGCGTAGAAGATCAACAGCGCTTCCCGGTAGATGTGGAAGTTCATCGTGACGGTCGGCGCGAAGCCGTAGCCGCGCTCGACGGGGCGTTGCAGGTCGTCCTCGCTCAGCGCGTTCAGCGCGTCATCCAACTCCCGGTCGAGTTCCTCGTACCAGGCCCGCAGCGCCTCGACGCTGGTCGCCACGCGCCCGTCCGGATGGCGATAGCTGAAGTCCTGCCGGAACGTCTTGAAGCCCTCGATGTAGGCCCGCTGGTCCTCGCCCATCTCCTGGCACAGCGCCCCCAGCGTCATGTTGCGGCCCGGCAGCTTGTAGGCCAGGTCGTCGTCGGTGAGGACGGTCAGCAGATCCCGTCGCAGTTCCTGGGTCGAGCGCAGCAGTTCGCCGTTCTGTTGTAGCAGGCTGTTCATGATCGTCCCTCCATCGTGACTGCGCGCGGGCGGTCACCCGCCGCCCACCGATCCAATGCATTTCTGGCAGCTTATAATACCGCTACCGCCAGTGCCAGGTTGCGCCGCACGTCCTCGCGGCGGAAGTTGTCCCACGCCTCCGGGAAGGTGGCGAGCAGGCGATCCTTCTCCGCGCGGGTAGCGGCGAGGTACTGCGCCACGCCGTCGATGTCCGGCTCGCGCAGGAAGCGCGGCGTGCCGCTGTGCGCCCGGTCGTGCTGCGCGATGAACTCGGAGAGGATGCCCTCGGCCACCTCCGCGTCGTTGAGGTCGCCCAGGTGGTCCTGCATCACCTTGACGTCCTTGATCACGGCGCGCGCCTCCGGCCCCAGGATCTCCTCGAAGAACTCCAGCGCATAGCGCAGCCGCTTCAACTCGATGCGCAGCGCGTGCAGCGTCGAGATGTCGCGCGTATCCGCCACGTCGTCGTACACGCGCACCTGCTCGTACAGCCCGTAGATGAGCTGCGGCAGGACGTGCCGGGCCTCCGTCGGCACGCGGTCGCCCGCCTTTTTCGCCCCCGCGCCGGGGGTCGTCAGGAAGGCGTGGAAGTCGTGCACGAACCGGTCGAAGCGCGGGCTGTCCAGGTGTTCGATCAGGCGCGGGCGTGCTTCGTCCAGCCGGGCCTGCCACGCCTCGACCAGCGGGGTGAGGTCGGCCTCCGGGTGCGCGTCGATGAAGCGTTGGGCCTTCTCCATGAACACGTCGAGGTCGCGCACGGCGCCCAGGACGCGCCCGGTGCGTTTGAGGTTGCGCTGGAACGGCTCGACCTTGCGGGACTTGTAAAAGGGCGCGAACAGGCGGAAGGCGCTGCGCATCCGCCGCGTGGCGACGCGCATATCGTGCACCGCCTCGATGTCCTCTCCCCGGCGGCTGCCCGGCTCGTGCAGCAGCATCCGCTCGAAGTGGAACAGGAGCGCCTTGCGTCCGGCCTCGGCCATGGGGTCGGTCGGCTCGATCCCGATGGAGTCGGGCAGCGCCAGCGGCAGGCGCGGCGCGTCTACGCCGGGGCGCGGCGTTTCGTCTGGGGCCGCTGACTCTGCTTCAGGCGGCGGTTCGTCGTCCGCCGCCTCGTCCCTCGCCGGGCGCGCCTCCGCGTCGCCATCGATCCCCAGTATGACGTCTGTCGGGAAGATCCCCATGCCGCGCTTTTCCCATTCGCGCCGCCAGTAGCGTACCTGAGATCGGAAGAGCACACGTCTGAACTCCAGTCACCGCTCATTATC
>CAZGLU010000344.1:0-1470 GCA_964526095.1 uncultured Anaerolineaceae bacterium
GTTCCAGGCGCTGCACGTCGAGCAGGGCATCGACCATGCGCCGGACCTGCTGCTCGGCCTGGGAAGCGAGGCGGAGCAGGTTCTTCACGTTCTCGTCCGCGTCGTCACCGAGCAGGGTCTTGACCGCCTGGAGGCTGGTGTAGACGTTGCCGAGCGGGCCGCGCATGTCGTGGTAGACCATCATGCTGAGGTCCTGGCGGAGCTGTTCGAGCGCGACCTGGGACGTCATGTCGTGCTCGATCCACTGGATGCGGTCGTCGTCGTGGCCGCTGTTGATACGCCGCGCGTAGACCTGGACGGGCTTGCTGCTGCCGTCCTTGGTCCACACGACGGATTGGAAGCGGACCTCAAGGCCGCGCTCCAAATGGGCGAAGCGGTCGGCGCCGATCGGGCCGGTGCCCATGCGGTGCACGGCGGTGATGTTGCGGGCGATCAACTCCTCACGCGAGTAGTCCAGGAATTCGCAGGCGCGGCGGTTGACCTGCTGGATGTTGCCGTGCAGGTCGGTGATGATGATCGGCACGATGGCGTCATCGAACAAGGAGGCGTAGCGGCTCTGCGAGAGCCGGGCGGCCTCAAGCAACTGCGTGTAGGTCAGCGCGGCGGCCCCCATCTCGGCCAGGGTGGTGGCGAAGCTCACCACGGCGGGGGTGAAGTAGCCGTGCTCCGGGTGGGCGAGGGTCATGACGCCCGCGACCTGCCCGGAATGGATCAACGGCACGCAGAGCGCCGAGCCTTTGGTCGGGGAGGACGCCTCGTCGGGCAGCGGGAGCCACAACGGGTTGGTGGTGATGTCGTGCACAACGACCGTGCGGAAGTTGTGGGCGACGAAACCTGCCAGCCCATGCTCGAACACGCGGCGCAGCACCGGCGCGGGATCGTCCGACGCGCCGCAGCCCAGGGCCGCGCCGACGTGATAGGCGCCGTCCTTCAGGGCAATGATGCTGGCGTGTGAGGTGGAGAACGCCTCGGCAGCGACGTTCAGCACGCGGGTCAGCACGTCCGGCGTGCGCAGCTCGGCGTTCAACTCACGGGCGAGGCGCGACACCAACGCGAACCGCAGCGAGTCGCTTAGCTGAGCCTGGGTTGCCTGTCGCGTGCCCATCGATCCGCTCCTGTGACCAATACGCGTCTATTCTAGCATATTTGCGTCCGGGCTACCGCGCTCTTCTGACAGGGTGTGCCGGTCCAGGTGGTGGATGCGGGGCGGATGCAGGCACCGGCGGACGCCCTCGATGATGAGGTCGCGGGCATCGGCGTCGTGCTGGAAGTCCAGTTCATCGGCGGGCACGATCAGGACCGGGCAGGACTCCCAGCGCTCGATCCAGGCGTCATAGAGCAGGTTGAGGCGGTGCAGGTAGTCGGGCGAGATCTCGCGCTCGAAGTCGCGGCCGCGCAGGTGGATGCGGCTCAGCAGCGTGTCCACGCCGGCCCGCAGGTAAACCAGCAGGTCGGGCGAGGGCAGGAAGA
>CAZGLU010000344.1:1480-4662 GCA_964526095.1 uncultured Anaerolineaceae bacterium
CGCTGCCTAGCTGGTCCGGACGCCCGCGTAGAGGTCCTGATAGGCGCGATAGTCGCGCGGGGAAAGCTGGCCCTGCTCGTAGAGGTTACGGGCGAAGATCTCGGCGTCCTCGTACACGCTGCGGTCCTGGACGACGGAGCCGGGATGATCGACCAACTGGCGGTGATGCTGGAGCCGTCGCGAGAGAAAGAAGACCTGCGAATGGAAGCTCCAGCGCGTCATGTCGGCGTAGAAGTCCGCGAGATAAGGGTTCTCGTCCACGGCCTCGTAAAACGGCTTCCAACCGAAGGCTTCCGCGAGGATGCCGGTCAGGGTGGATTTGCCGACGCCGATATTGCCCGCGATGGCGACGAAGAACTTGCTGTGTGTGTGGGGCAGGATCATGCGGGCGCTCCCCCCGCGTCCGGCTGCACGCGCCCGGCGGACGGCTCCGGCGGTCGGAAACGCTCGAAATACGCCTCCTCGAGGTCGATCCCGGCGTCGTTTGCCAGGCGGATGATCTGTCCGAGCACGCTGGCGAGCGCGGCGCGTACCGGCGCCCCCTCGCGACGCTCGCGCAAGGCCCCGGCGAGGCGGCCCAATTCCTCCTGAAGCAGCAGAAAGGTCTGCAACGGATCGACTGCGGGCTGGTCCGGCGTGCGCTCGCGGCCCTGCTCACGCTGGAGGTCGCTGAGGCGGCGTGTCGGCGCGGCAGGGGCGGCCACGACGGGCGGCTCGCCCGCCTCCAGGCCGGGCAGCGCGGGCTGGCTTGGGCCTTCACCGAGTGCGCCGCGAATGCGGGCGAAGATGGCTTCGCGGTCCTCCGGGTTGCGCACGAAGTCCAGGCGGTTGGTGTCGATCACCAGGACGGGCGCGGCGGTGAAGGTGCTGAAGAACGACTCGTAGGCGACGCGCAGGCTGTCGATGTAGGACGCCTCCATGTTCCGTTCGTAGGGGCGGTCGCGGGCGGTGATGCGGTTCATCAGCGTGGGCGTGTCCGCCTTGAGGAACACGACGAGGTCCGGCTGTGGGATGTTCTCGGCCAGGGCCTCATGAACGCTGAGGTAGGTTTTGAACTCGTCGCCAGAGAGGTTCACCTGGGCGAAGAGGCGGTCCTTCTGAAAGAGGTAGTCGCTGATCAAAGGGCGTGGCAGATGCGCGATCTGGCGCTGCTGGTGATAGCGGCTGAGCAAGAAGAAGATCTGCGTCTGGAAGGCGTAGCGGCTCCGGTCGCTGTAGAAATCGGAGAGGAAGGGATTCTCCTCGAAAACCTCCAACAGCAGGTGCGCGCCGGTTTCCTTCTGAGCCATGCGCGCCAGAGTGGTCTTGCCGACGCCGATCACTCCTTCGACTGCGATATATGCTGATGTGCCGTTCATGGTGATGTGTCCGCTTTCCGGTCGTGGAACACGGCGCGCGGCCCGGCGGTGCAGCGGCGCCGCGACCCGGTTCCCCACGCGATCGTGTCATGTGGCGCTGGCGCCGCGCCTGGATCCCACGCCACAGTATACGCTTCTGGACGTGGAAATGCCAGCACGCCACGGCACGGGCGTTTTGCGTTACAATCCCCGGCATGTCCACGATACGTTTCCCTTTACGCGTAAGGTGCGTCATGGTCTGGGCGGCCTGCGTGCTGCTTGGCGCCGGGCTGGCCGGGTGCGAGCTGGTGGAGCAGCGGACGGTCGTCGTTACGGCGACCCCGGCGGGAGAAAGCCCGATCCCGTTCGTGCCGTCGCCGACCTCGTTGACCGCCCAGCCGACCGCGCTCGAAAGCACAATCGGCTCGGTGGCGAGCGCCACGTACCTGCTGGACGGCGTCTGCTGGGAATACCTGGAGGGCCTGGCCGGGGAAACGTGGACGTGGCACTCGGCGGATGACCTGCTGGCGTTTTATGATGAGGTGGACGAATCTGAGTTGTGCCGGGGCGTCGTGACGCGGGGCGAATTCGCGTTCGAGGGGACGGTGCTGCTTGGCACGGTGCGGGCCGCAACAGGCTGTGACGCCGCCTACCACGTAAGCGAGCCGCCCGGCGATGCGATGGAGGCGGCCCGGCGGTACGTGGCCGAACTGACCGTCGTGGCGGGCTGTGAGTACGAGCTGCTCGAACCGCTTGTGATCGCGGTCCCGCAGCCGAGGGACGGGGTGGAGGTCGAATTGAGCGTGGTGGGGCCGTAGCGGAGACGCGAGGGCAGGGCTGGCGTCGTGGGCCTTGATTGGGGGAAGGTGGCGCCAGAGGAACTCACCCCGCTCGCGTGCGCTCGTTGTTCCTTTCCAATCAAGTTGGAGAAGGGCTAATACGGCCTCAGATGGGCCTGATCCTGCTTTGCGCCGCTTGCGTGTGGCGAGGTGGGTAGTCGTGGTGGGAGAGCGCGCCTATAATGACGGGCGGTGCAGCGCATAACGCAGGGAGGATCGGATGCTGCTGGCGTGCCACGTCTGGTCGTACAACAACCTCACGCTTGAAGATGCATTTGGCACGATCGCGCGGCTGGGGTTCCGGCACGTCGATTTCGGCACGGGGCCGCACCTGCACCTGAACCGGGCCATCGCGGACCCGCACGGGGAGGCCGGTGCGATCCGGCGCCTGCTGGACCGCTTCGACCTCTCGCTGACGGATTTTTACGTGATGCTGCCGCACATCAATGCGGCGGACCCCGCCGAGCGCGAGCGCGAGTTGGGCTTGTTCGAGGCGCTGCTGCCGTTCGCGGCGGCGCTGGGCACGCCGGGGATCACGGTGTCGCCAGGGTTGGTGCAGCCGGACGGGCCGGAACACAGCCGCGCGCGCACGGTGGTCGCGCTGCTGCGGATGTTGGGGGCTGCGGAGCCGACCGACCTGCGCGTATCGTTCGAGCCGCACATGGACTCCGTGGCGCAGACGCCGGAACATGCGCTGCTGCTGCTTGAGGCGGTGCCGGGGCTGAGCCTGACGCTGGACTACGCCCATTTCGCCTGCCAGGGGATCGAGCAGGCGGCGCTGGGACCGCTGTTGGAACACGTGGCGCACGTCCAGGTGCGGCAGGCACGGCGCGGGGCGCTGCAAACGGCGCACGACGAGGGGACGATCGACCTGGCGCGGCTGGTCGAGGACCTGCACGCGCGGGGCTACCGGGGGGCGCTGACGGTCGAGTACATGACGACATTCGGCTGGCACGCCATGCAGGAGGTGAGCATCAACCGGGAGACGGTCCTGACGCGCGACGCC
>CAZGLU010000345.1:0-4651 GCA_964526095.1 uncultured Anaerolineaceae bacterium
ACCACCCTATCCTACACTCTTTCCCTACACGACGCTCTTCCGATCTCAGCTCGATATTCGCCTGGCGCAGCGCGTGGATCAGGCGGCTGTAGGTGGTGCCGTTCAGCCGTGCGGCGGCGTTGATGCGCGTGATCCAAAGGCGGCGCAGGTCACGGCGGCGGTTGCGGCGGTCGCGGTAAGCATACCACTGGCTCTTCATCATCGCCTCGTTGGCGCGACGGAAGAGGCGGTGCTTGGTGCCCCACTGCCCTTTGGTCATCTTCAGGATCTTCTTATGGCGACGGCGGGTTACCACGCCACCCTTTACACGAGCCATGCCCTCAACTCCTTCAAATTAGGTCTACCCGGCGCAGCGTAAGACGCGCGTCAGGCCGGGGGATTCTGCTTGTACTTGGCCAGGTAGGGGGCCAGACGGCGCACGCGCTTGGCCTCGGCGGTGGTCTTAACTTCGAGCATCTCGCTGAACTGCCGCTTCGTCCGCGCGGACTTGCGACGGCGCAGGTGGCTCTTGCCGCCCTTGGTGCGCATCACCTTGCCGGAGCCGGTGACCTTGAAGCGCTTGGCCGCGGCCTTATACGTCTTCATCTTGTATTTCTTAGGTTTGTTCGCCACGAACGCACTCCCTATAAACACGGTAGCACCGCACATCGAGTGCGGCGCGGTGAACCATTGGTACAGCCAGGGGGCCGAGCTTACTTCTTCTTCTCCGTCGCGGGGGCCAGCACCATCAGCATGGTCCGCCCCTCCATGTTCGGAGACTGCTCGACGACGGCGATATCGTCCAGTTCTTCCGCCACTTCGCGCAGCATGTCACGCGCGATCTCCGGGTATGTGATCTCACGGCCACGGAAGCGGATCCGCACCTTGACCTTCATACCCTCTTCCAGCCAACGCCGGGCGTCGCGCACCTTAAAGGATCGGTGATGGTCGTCGGTCTTGGGCCGCAGCCGGATCTCCTTCACCTCGATCTGCTTTTGCAGCTTGCGCGCCTCGCGTTCCTTCTTCGCGCGCTCATACTGGAACTTGCCGAAGTCCATGACTTTGCAGACCGGAGGGTTTGCATTCGGAGCAACTTCGACCAGATCCAGGCCGCGATCGTTGGCAAGCCTCAAGGCTTCTTGAATCGGTACGACGCCGATGTTCTCATTGGTGTCCGTGATCACACGGACTTCACGGGCACGTATCCGATCATTGATCCGGTATTCGCTGGTGCTGATGGCCCTATCCTCTCAACTATCACGTCAACTAAAAGCGCGGGTTTTTTCTGCCCACTGTGCGAAGCAGTTTAGCATAGCGCCGCTGTTTCGTCAACCGTTATCCAGGCGGAGCGGCTGGCGTCCGTTCGCGTGTGGATCAGGCCCGGCTTCGGGGGCTTCGTCCGGCACGCTGGCGGGCAGCAGCACGGTAAACGTGCTGCCCTCGCCGGGCACGCTCTGCACCTCGATCCGCCCCTCGTGCAGATCTATGATCTCCTTGACGATCGCCAGCCCCAGCCCGGTACCCGACGCGATGCGGCTCGCCTGCTCGGCGCGGAAGAAGCGGTCAAAGACGTGGGGCAGATCCTCCGGCGCGATGCCGATGCCGCTGTCCGCGATCCTGAGCAGCACGTGGTCGTTCTCCTGCTCCAGCGTGACGGCGATCCGCCCGCCCTCCGGCGTGTACTTGATCGCGTTGCTCAACAGGTTGCGGCAGACACGCTCAAGCTGGTGCACGTCCCCGTCGATGAAGCAGGGGGTGTCCAGCCCGGTCACCTCCAGCGTCAGCGCCTTCTCCTCGCAGACGGGCCGCAGCGAGGTCAGGACGCCCCGGCACTGCTCCGCCAGGTTCATCCAGCGCTTGTGGCCCACGTTCCGCTTCGAGTCAAAGCGTGACAGCTCCAGGATGTCCTCGATCAGCTCGCGCAGAATGGTCGCCTGCTGCTCCATCTCGGTCAGCATCTCGAAGCGCTCCAGGTCATCGAAGCGGTGATAGTACTTCAGCAGCGTGCTGATCTGCAACAGGATCGCCGTCAGCGGAGTGCGTAGTTCGTGCGACACGGTCGAGACGAAGCGCCCCTTCAGGTCGTCCAGCTCACGGAAGTAGGTGACGTCATGCAGCACGATCACGAGGCCGAGGTCCGTGCCGTCCGCGTCCGTGAGGTCCGCGCTGTGCGCGCGGATCGAGCGCCGGGGCATCCGCTGGATCACCGGGCAGCTTTCGTCCCCCCACCAGGGGTCCTGCGGCATCTTCAGCCAGCACGGCCAGGCCGCATTGCGACGCCCCGCCCCGCCGCAGCCCATCCGCACGCACTGTCCCAGTATGGTCGAGTTCTCCCCGGTAAGCGCGATCTCCGGCAGCGCGAACTCGACGTTTACCGGGCCGGCCTTCAACTCGTGGTGCGCCTGGAGCCAGGCCATCAGGTGATGCGCGGCGGCCTGCGGGCCGCCCGCGTCCGGCGGGTAGAACGCGAACAGCGCCTCCGCCGCCGGGTTCATCAAGACGAGGTTGCCAGCCGGATCAAAGACGAGCAGGCCGTCCGCGACGCTGCGCAGGATCGTGCGGATGTGCGCCTCGCCGCGCACCGCCTCCGCGTACAGTTCCGCGTTCGCCAGCGCGACGCCGATCTGCCGCCCAATGGCGTCGAGCATGCGCGTCTCTTCGCTGCGCCACGGGCGCGGCTCGTCATGCACCAGCGTGATGATGCCCCGGATATGCTCATGTCGCCAGATGGGCACGCTCAGCACCGCCGAGATCCCCGTCTCCTGCGGCAGATCGTAGCCCTGCGCGCTGGTGCGCGCGCTGAACGACAGGTCGGCGGACCCCGGCGTGATGCCGGTGACCAGGCTCAAGTCGTCGGTCGAGATGCCGCAGTGCGCCACCAGTTCCAGCGCGTCGGATTCGGGGTTGAGCAGGTAGATCGCGCCGCCCAGCACGTGCAGCTCCTCGACGGTCGTTTGCAGCACGCCGTTGAGCATCTCACACATGTCCAGCGAGCTGCTCAACGTCTGCGCGACGGCGTTGCGCACGCTCAGGTCGATGGTGCGGGCCTGGACGTGCTGCTCAAGTTCCTCGGTGTGGCGGCGGATCTCGTCATAGAGCAAGCGGTTCTCAAGCACTGCCGCCACGCGTTCCGCGAACGCAGCCAGGATGTTGCGGTCCTGCGGGTTGAAGGCGTTTGGATCGGCGCTGCGCAGGTGCAGCACGGCGATGATGCCCTTGGCCGCGATGACGGGCACCACCAGCTCCGACCCCGTGACGGCGGCCTCCGCATCGTCCCCGTCCCCGTCGGCGCTGAGTTCGGGGTGGTAGACCTGCGAGCGGGTGCGAACGGCCTCCGCCACAAGGCTTGGCTCGCCCAGGCTCAAGGGGCCGGGGTCAGGCAGGACGCACGCCCCCGCCCGGCCAAGCGGCGTACAGCGGCCCTCGTCCTCGTCCACGAGCAGCACGGCGCAATCCGCACCGGCGAACTCATGGGCCAACGCCTTGGCGATCTCCGCGCCCACATCCTCCAGGTCGCGCGAAGACAGCGAGGCAAACAGGAAGGAGGTGCCGCGATGCAGGGCCGCCATCTCCTCGACATGGCGGCTCAACTCAGCATACAGGCGCGTGTTCTCCAGCGTGATCGCGGCCTGGTTAGCGAACGCCCGCAGCCAGTCCACGTGCTTGGTGGTGAAGCTGGACGGCGCGCTGCTGGCGAGCGACACAACGCCGATCACACGGCCCTCGCTGAACATCGGCACCGCGACGTACGACTGGAAGATGCGCGTCTCGGCCAGCATGGTCGCACGCCAACCCGGCTCGCTCGTCACCGTGCTGTGCAGGCTGAACTTGCCCTCCTCGACGATCCGGCTCAACTCCGGATCGTCGCGCACGAACAGCCGCACGTTCTGGATCCAGTCCTGCACGCCAAAACGATCGTAGCCCTGCTGGTAGACGACGCGGCCGATGCCGCCCTCAACCAGCATGATGTCGGCGGCGTCGTAGGGGATCAGCTCCCTGACCTTCAGAAGCAGGTGCCGGAAGATGTCCTGCGCGTTCGGCGTGCTGCCCAGGGCCACGGCCACGTCGCGCAGCGCCTCAGAAAGCATGTGCTGCTCGCGTTCGGCCTTGAACAACTGCGCGTTCTGAATCGCGATGCTGGCCTGGTTCCCGAACAGCCGCAGCAGCCGCGCATCCTGCTCGGTGAAGGTGCGCTCAGCCGGGCTTGTCATCGCCACCAGCACGCCGAGCGACTGATCCTGCCGGTTGATCGGCGCGGCGATCACCGCCAGGTCGTCGTAGTCCAAGCCGGACAAGCGTGTGCCATCCCAGGTGCGAAAATCATTGACCACCTGCACCTGCCCCGACAGGAGCGCCTGCCCGGCCAGACACGTATCAGCCGGGATCTCGCTGCCGAGCGGGGGCTGCGGCGTGCCAGCGCTGACGACCCACTCCAGCACCTGGCGTTCCGGGTGGTAGAGGTACACCCCGCCCGCCGACACGCCGAGCAACTCCAGCGCGTTCTTGAGCGTCAACCGGAGCAGGGCGTCAAGGTCCAGTTCGGCGCTGATGCTCAGCCCAAACCGGCGCAGCGTCTCCAGCGCGTTGGCATGGTGCTGGATATGCTCAAAGAGCTGCGCGTTGCGGAGATCGGAAGAGCGTCGTGTAGGGAAAGAGTGTAGGATAGGGTGTA
>CAZGLU010000346.1:0-4648 GCA_964526095.1 uncultured Anaerolineaceae bacterium
CTACACCCTATCCTACACTCTTTCCCTACACGACGCTCTTCCGATCTGATACCCGGTTGAGTAAGGTCTACGGGGACATCGGCAAGCTGATTTATAGCGGTTACAACATCCTCGACCTCGCGGAACACGCCTCGTTTGAGGAGGTCGTGTTCCTGCTGTGGAACGCCCGGCTCCCTAATCAGATCGAGTTGGCGCGCTTCAAGGAGTCCATCATCGCGGAAATGGGGCTGCCTGCCTCGGAGCTGGAGGCGTTGAAGCGCTTCCCGACCAACGCGCACCCGATGGCGGTGCTGCGTACCGCCGTCTCCGCACTGGGGCTGCATGATCCGGCGGCGGAGGACAACAGCCCGGACGCGAACCTGCGCAAGGCGCTGCGCCTGACGGCCAAGATGCCGACCATCATCGCGGCCTGGGAGCGCATCCGGTCCGGCAAGGAGCCGCTTCCCCCGCGTGACGACATGGGCATCGCGGAGAACTTCCTCTACATGCTCAAGGGGCACGACCCGAACCCGATCGAGGTCAAGGCGCTGAACGTCTACCTGGTGCTGCTGGCCGACCATGGCATGAACGCCAGCACCTTCACCGCCCGCGTGGTGACCAGCACGGACGGCGATATGTACAGCGCCATCACGGCGGCCATCGGCTCACTGAAGGGGCCGAAGCACGGCGGCGCGAACGAGGCCGCGATGCGGATGTTCAACGAGATCGCCAGCTTCGGGGACACCAAGCAGTGGTTCGAGAGCGAGGTAAAGGGCAAGGGCCGCCGCATCATGGGGATCGGCCACCGGGTCTATAAGGCGATGGACCCCCGTGCGCTGGTGCTCAAGCAGCACGCCGATGCCCTATGCGACCTCAGCCAGAAGTGTACGTTGATCGAGGTCGCACACGAGCTGGAGGAACTGGCGCTCAGCGACGAATACTTCATTGAGCGCAAGCTGTTCCCCAATGTGGACTATTACAGCGCGATCGTCCTGGACGCGATCGGCATCGAGACGGACATGATGACGCCGGTCTTCGCGATGTCCCGCGTGGCGGGCTGGACCGCGCACATCATCGAGCAGTGGCAGGACAACCGCCTGATCCGCCCGCGCGGCAACTACGTCGGCAATGTGGACCTGCCATGGGTCCCCCTGGAAGACCGTTAGGCTGCTCGTCCGAACGTTCATGCGCTTTCCCCAGGCTGCGGCGCCTCCGCAGCCTGGACTTTTTGCGCTCCTGCTGGTATAAGGGGGCCGTGTCCGGTTAGTGATCGAAGCGAAGATGATGATCAAACGCGTGCTTGTGGCGATGTTATTCCTCGTGTTGCTCGTCGGGGTGGCGGCGGGTGCGTGGGAGTTGGCGACCCTCCCCGGCCAGATCGTGTTCCCTTTGGCCCTTCCTTGATACATAGCAGCCGGTAGCATCGATGGGCGCAACGGACCGGCGTATCTCCCTGACCGAAGCGGCGGCGGCTGTCCGGCCGGGCATGACGCTCGCGCTCGGCGGTAACCTGCTCTACCGGCGCCCGGTCGCCTTCGTGCGGGCACTGCTCGGACGGCCCGATCCCCCGACCGACCTGACCTTATTGTGTTTCACCGCCGGGTACGAATCCGACCTGCTGGTGGGCGCAGGCTGCGTCGCCCGTACGCGGACCTGTTACTTTGGGCTGGAGGCGTTCGGCCTCGCGCCGATGTTCACCCAGGCGGCGGGCGCCGGGGCGATCCAGGTGATCGAGGAAACTGAGGCGAGCCTGGCGTACGGCCTGCGCGCGCGGATGGCGGGCGTCGGCTTCATGCCCTCGCGCGCCTGGATCGGCACGGACCTGCTCGCGCTGCGGCCCGATGTGCGCATGACGACCGATCCCTATAGCGGCGAGGAACTGGTTGCGTTCCCCGCGATCGGGGCCGACGTGGCGGTGATTCACGCCCTCGCCGCCGACCGGCGCGGCAACGCGCGGCTGAATAAGAACCTGGGCATCGACCTGGAACTGGCGGTTGTGGCGCAGACCGTGATCGTGACCGCCGAGCAGGTGGTCGAGCGGCTGGAGGGCACAGTGGACCTGCCCGCGCCCCTGGTGGACGCCGTGGCCCACGCCCCGCGTGGCGCGTGGCCGACCTCCTGCTACCCCGATTACCCGGTGGCGGGCGGCGAGCTGCTGCGCTACGTGGACGCCTGCGCGGCGGGTGAGTTCGGCGCGTACCTCGACGCGCTGCTGGGGAAGGGCGCCGCTTGAGGTGCGCCGGGTAAAGAAGCCCCTGCTCCGCATAGGCGCGAGATCTCCGGCGGCCCTCCACTTGATCCGCAGCCGGGCCGCCGAGACTCATGCAACTTTTATCAGTTTCCCCCCCGACATGGCGTATAATCTACGCAGAAGCGCCTACGATGGAGTACTGTCAATGAGGACGTTTGTGGTGTACCGTAAACTTGCCACCGCCAGCGTGGTCACGACCGCGCTGATCACGGTGTTTGTGATGGGCTACGTGATGGGCGCGCGCGAGCCGGAGACCTCCGTGCGCGCGCAGACCGGCCCCTCCGCCGACACCGAGGCCCTGTTCGCCCCCTTCTGGGAAACCTGGGCTTTGCTGCACGATAATTACGTCGATCCGCTCGACGATGAAACGCTGATGGAGGGCGCGCTCAGCGGGATGCTGGCCGTGCTCGATGACCCGCATACCGGCTACATGACCCCGGAGATCTTCTCGCGCATCAACGAGACGATGAGCGGCGAGTACGAGGGCATCGGGGCCAACGTCCGTATGGACGAGGAGACGGGCGGGCTGGAGCTGGTGTCGATCATGGAAGGCTCACCGGCCCAGGCCGCGGGCCTGCTGCCGGGCGACGTGATCGTGGAGGTCGGGGGCGAGGACGTGACGCACCTCCCCCAAAACGAGATCGTGGCCCTGGTGCGCGGCCCGGCGGATACCACCGTCGAGCTTGGTATCCTCCGCCAGGGCGTGGAGGGCATCCTGCAATTCGAGGTGATGCGCCAGCGGATCAGCGTGCCCAGCGTCGTGGCCGAGGTGTTGGAGGGCGACATCGCCTACATCCGCCTCAGCCAGTTCGAGTTCGGCACGTCCGAGGAGATGCGCGAGGCCCTGGAGGCGATGGACGCCAACCAGCGCCGGGGCTTGATCCTCGACCTGCGCGGCAACCCCGGCGGCTACCTGACCACCTCGATCGAGGTGGCGAGCGCCTACGTCCAGGAGGGCACGGTCGTGATCGAGCGCGGACCTGGCCGCGAGCACACCTATGAGGCGTTGGAGAACGCCATCGCGCCGGACGTGCCGATGGTCGTGTTGGTGGACCGGGGCAGCGCCAGCGCGTCCGAGCTGATTGCTGGGGCGCTGCAAGACAACGGCCGCGCGACGGTCGTCGGGATGCCGACCTTCGGCAAAGGCTCCGTACAGACGTGGCACACGCTCTCGAACGGCGGCGGGGTGCGGATCACCGTGTCGCGCTGGTACACTCCCAACGGGCGGTCGGTGAGCGACGTCGGCATCGAGCCGGATGTGCGCGTCCCGTTCGAGCTTGAGCCGGGCGAGATCTATGACCCGGAGACGATGCCGGACCCGCAGCTTCAGGCGGCGCTGCGGATCCTGACCAGCGGCCAGAACACGCCGGAAGCGGTAGCCGAGCCGGGCACAGCCCAATAAGCGGAAGATTCTTATCTCACTCTGATAGGCTCTCCCCCTAAGAAGTGGGATAATAAAGAACACACCGGAAGCATATCATAGGCATATATCCTGTGCACAGCGGTGCACCGGGCTATTCACCTGGACGAACACCGTAAGACCCGGCTGCGAGCCAGCCGGCCGCGATCAGTGGAGGGACGATGTTTTACTGGGATCCGAACTACCTGCTTTTCGTGATGCTGCCTACGCTCGTGATCACGGGCCTGGCGCAGATGTGGATTCAGTCGGCGTATCAGAAGTGGGGGCGCACGGCGAACAGCCGCAACGTCAACGGCCAGCAGACCGCGCAGATCCTGATGCGCAGCGGGAGCATCGAGCCGATCCCGGTGGAGGTCACCGGCGGGCAGTTGAGCGACCACTACGACCCGACGCGCGGCGTGGTGCGCCTGTCGCAGGGGGTGGCGATGCAGCCCTCCGTGGCGGCGATGGCGGTCACCGCGCACGAGTTGGGGCACGTCCAGCAGCACCAGCAGAACAGCATCCTGATGGGCATCCGCACCGCGCTGATCCCCGGCGCGCGCTTCGGCCCGTCGCTCGGCATCCTGCTGATCATCCTCGGCCTGTTCATGAACGCCACCGGCCTGGCGACGCTGGGCCTGATCCTGTTCGCGGGCGCGACGCTGTTCACGATCGTCACGCTGCCGGTCGAGTTGGACGCCAGCCGCCGCGCGCTGAACATGCTTGAGCAGAGCGGCCTGTTGGTGACGGAGCAGGACCGCGACGGTGCGAAGGCGATCCTGCGGGCCGCGGCCTTCACCTACGTCGCGGCGGTCGCCACGTCGATCCTGACGCTGCTGTACTACGCCTCGCTGGTCTTCGGCAGCAGCAGCCGCCGCAGCTAACCGGGGACGCGCCGGATCGTGGTGGCGACGTCAACCGATTACACGCTGGATGAACTGATCGCCGTCTGCATCGCTCGACAGGTGCACGACGGCGATTTGCTGGCGCAGGGCATGGCGACCCCGCTGGTGGCGGCG
>CAZGLU010000347.1:0-4644 GCA_964526095.1 uncultured Anaerolineaceae bacterium
TAGCCACGCGGTCGCCGGGTCGAGGCGGGCGTGATCCTCGGAGCCGAGCGTCTGCGCCAGCCGCAGGACGTCCAGCCAGTTCCCCCGGTACACGGCGAGGCGCATCTCGTTGCGCGCCAGCGCCCGCCGGACCTCCGGCACGTCGGAGGCGGCGCTCAACGCACGCAACTTGTCCAGCAGGCCGATCATGGCGACGATGTCCCCAGCGCGGTAGGCGATCTCGATCGCGTGCTGTACGGCGTCCGCCTGACCCCAGGCGTCGTCAAGACTTGCGTACAGGGCGTGGCCCTGCTCAGCAGCCGCCCGCGCGCCGGACAGGTCGCCCTGGCCGAGGCGATGCGTGGCCTGCATGAGGGCGGCGCGCGCCTGCCGCGCCTCGTCCACGTGCGGCGCGAGATCGTCCAGGGCGGCGATGAGGTCGGGCGGGTAGTGCAGCCCGGCGGTGGCGGCGAGGCGGCGGAAGTCTGCGCGGAGGGCGAGCGCGTCGAAGCGGATCACCTCGAGCGGCGCGGGCAGGCGGGCGCGGTCGAGGGCGCGGCCCTGCTCGTCCAGGATCGCGATCACGTTCTCGGCGTAACGGTTGGCCTCAGCCAGCGCCCCGGCGAGGTAGGCGGTCTGCGCGTCGCGCCACTCGTAATGCAGCGCGTCGGTCCAGGCGTGGGCGCGGCGGTAGTGGTAGGCGAGGCGCGCGATCTCGGCCAGGGAGGATGGGTCCCCACGGGCGGCCAGGGCATCGGCGGCGCGGCGGTGCAGGAAGCGGCGGCGCGGCGCGCTGGTGTCGGCGTAGATGATCTCACGGACTTTGATATGGGCGAACTCGTAGCGGCCCGGCTCAACCTCCTGCAAGATCGATGCACGCAGGAGCTCGTCCAGCGCGAGGTCGAGCGCCAGGGCAGGGTCGACCAGGGCGGCGAGCAGCCACTCGTCGAGATCGTGCTCCAGCACGGCGGCGATGGTGAGGACCTCTTGGGCCGTGCGTGAGAGCCGCCGCACGCGCCCCCGGATCGTCTGCGCGACGACCTCGGAGATAGGCAGCGCCTCGCCCTCCAGCGGCAGGCGTTCGGTCAGGGACCAGCGGTCGCCATTATTCGCCGCCTCCAGCACGCCACGGTCGATCAACGCGCGGAGCGTCTCGACCATGAAGAACGGGTTGCCGGCTGTCTCGCGGTCTAAGAAGGCGAGCAGGCGCGCGCTGTCGGCCTCATCGGTGACCTGGGCCAGCAGGGCGCGCACGTCGTCGGGCGGCAGCCGCCGCAGCGGGATGTGCGTGGTGGGGGCGGGGGCATGGACCGAGTGCGCGGGCCAGTCCATCAGCGGCGAGTCAAAAGGCAATTCCTCGTCGCGCAGGGTGGCGAGGACGAGGAACGGCAGGTCGTCGCAGCGGCGCAGCGCGTGGTTGAGGCATGCCAGGCTCGCCGGGTCGGCCCAGTGCAGATCCTCCGCGATCAGCCACAGGCCGCCGCCTGCCGCCGCGAGGTGACGGAGCACGGTCGTCACCGCCTCCTGTAAGCGCACGCTGGCGTCCGGCGGGCTGGCCGGGCGCATGACCGGCGCGGCGCCGGCGGCGACGGGTGCGGCAGGCAGCAGTTGGGCGAGGTCGGCGTGCGTGACCTCGTCCAGCGGCACCGGGACGTAGGCGAGCGCGCCCTGGACGACCTCCGCGATCAACTGGTAGGGCGTCCCGGCCTCCATGGCGTAGCACTTGCCGGTGAGGATCGTCACGTCGGGGCCGGGGAGTTGGGCGGCGGCCTCCTGCACCAGCCTTGACTTGCCCACGCCCGCCGGTCCGGTCACCAGCACCAGGCGGCTGTGGCCGCGCTGACAGATCGCCCACTCAGCCGCGATAGCGGCCAACTCGTCGCTGCGCCCGACGAGCGGGAGCGGCGGGAGGTCGGCGCCGGGGTGCGCGGGCGGCGGCTCGACGGCGGGCGGGCGTTGGACGGCGTCCCCGGCCAGGATCGCCTCGTAGAGCTGCGTCGTTTCGGGCAGCGGTTCGGCGCCCAACTCGTCGCGCAGCAGGTCCACACACCCACGATAGACGCGCAGCGCGGCGCTGCGATCCCCGGTGGCGGCGTGGGCCGTCATCAGCGCGCGGTGGGCGACCTCCTGCAACGGGTCCAATTCCAGCAGGCGGTAGGCGGTCGTGATCAGGGCGGGCCAATCCCCGGCGGTCTGACAGATCGCCAGCAGGTGGCGCAGCGCGATCAGCAGGCGCTGGCGGGCGTGTTCCCGTTCGAGCAGCGCCCAGTCGGCGTAGAGGTCGGTGAGCAGGTCGTCGGTGTAGAGGTCGACCGCCGCCTGCAACGGCGCACGCATGGGCGGATCGGTCCGGTGAGCGTCCATCAGCAGGCGCTCGAAATCGTCATAATCGACCGTCAGGGCCGCGTCCGGGGCGATGGTCAGCTCGTTCCCCTCCGCCGCGATCAGGTCATGCGGCTCCAGCGCGCGGCGCAGCAGGTAGAGCGCCCGGCGCAGCCGTTCCTGGGCGCGGGCGGGTTCGGCCTCCGGCCAGAACAGGGCCTGCACCTCCTCACGCGTGACGCGGCGCTGGCGGTTCAGGATCAGGAAGGCGAGCAGCGCCGCCGGTTGGGGCGGCAGCGCGACGGGCGCGCCGTCCACGACGAGGCGGAAGGGGCCAAACAGATTGAAATGGAACGATGCAGCAGCGGTCATCTTTGGGTCGCCTGCGGGTGCCGTACCGGGGCGTGGTGACGGGGCAGCATGGGCGGCTGAAGGCGCCGCCGATCCTGTGACCCTCACACCCGCCGTGCGCTAACTGTAGCATAAACTCCGCTTTTTTCAGAAATCGGGTGGGCGTTTGGTAATCCTAGGCGCGGCTGCGTACAATAAGGGCGCGCTGTGTGACCCTTTACGTGTTTTGCCGCCTGGTGTCAGGAGCCGCTTATGTCCGCACGAGCGTCAGGCCGCCGTACGGAAAGCCTGTTTGACAATCGCTATCGCTACGACCACATCTACCCGCGCGGGCGTTCGGGCGAAACGCTGCGCGCGTACGACATCCTGGACGGCGACCGCCCGGTGGTGGTGAAGCGGCCCGCGCCGCAGGACGCGCCGCCGATGCGCGCCGGGCAGGAGGTCAGCATCCGCAACGAGCGGCAGGCGTTGGAGCGGTTGTCCGGGCACCCGGTCCTGACGGAGCTACGGGGGAGCGGCACGTTTCGCGTGGGCGGGCACACGCACGAATACATCGTCATGGACCTGGCGCAGGGCGAGATCGTGGAGGACCTCGTGCTGCGGCTGGCCAGCCAGCATGAGACCCTGCCGGAGCTGGAGACGCTGGTCATCATGGACCGGCTGCTGGACCTGCTCGCCTACGCGCACGAGCGCAACGTGCTGTACAACGACGTAGACGCCAAGCACCTGTTCTGGGACCGTGAGACGTACCAACTCAAGGTGATCGACTGGGGCAATGCGGTGTTTGTGGACGAGCCGGGCGCGCCGCCTACGGTCACACGCGCATCGGACATCTACCAGTGCGGCGAACTGCTGTATTTCATCCTGACGGGTGGCAACCGGCTGGTCACCGAGGGCGGCGAGGACGAGAGCTTCTTCGTGCAGTTCGGCGCGGACGCGGAGCGCATCCCCGCGCGGCTGCAAACCGTCGTCACGCGGGCGGTGCACCCTGACCCCAAGCGGCGCTATCGCAGCATCGGGGACCTGCGGCAGGCGCTGGCCGAGCAGCGCGCGCCGCTGGAGAAGTCCCGCGACGAGATCGTGGCGCGGGTGCGCAAGCGGGTGCGGCCCACGGCCAGCCAGGAGGAACTGGAGGAACTGGCCGCGAGCCTCCAGCACGCGGTCGATATGGACCCCGGCTACCCGGAGAGCCGCAAGCTGGCGGCTGAGATCCACACCTACCTGAACCAGATCGAGATGCAGGCGGACCTGGACGCGATCCGGATCTACCTGGAAAGCGGGAACTGGCAGCGCGCCATGTCGCTGTTGCAGGACCTGTTGCCGCGTACCGTCGAGGAGAACCAGCCGCTGATCCGCTTTCTGATCGAGGCGGCGGCTACCCTGGAAGGGCTGCACCTCGCGGCGGCGCCCGCCGGGTTCGTGGACGCGCTGGACCCCCTGTTCCGGGGCGACACCGCCGCGGCGGCCCAGGCGCTGCTGCTCACGGCGGAGAACGGGACGCAGGTCGGGCGGGCACAGTGGCTGCTGGCTGAGCAGTTGGCCGTGCTGCTGCCGGGCGTGACCCTGCTACGGCCCCATCTCGTACGCCTGCGCGAGGACTTGGGCGAGGCCGAGGGCGCCGGGCCGGTGCTCGACACGCTGGACGAGATCGAGAGCCTGCTGGACCATACCGGGCAGGATAACCTGACGCGGCTGCAACTGATCTACGAGCACGTCGAGGGCAAGCTGGCGCAGGCCGAGGAACGGCTTGAGGCGCTGCCGGAGAGCGCGGAGGACGTGCGGGAAAGCGCGCTGGCCTCGGTGATCCGGGCGCGGCGGGCGGCGCATCACGTCGTCGAGCGCCTGCAAGAGGTTGGGCAGTCCGTCTACCACGACCCGCGCCGCGCCGGGGAACTGCTGCACCAGGCGGCGGCCATCGACCCGACCTCGAAGGGCTTCGAGGCGCTGCACGACTATTTTGACGAGGTTCACCAGGCGGTCGAGGCGCTCGGC
>CAZGLU010000348.1:0-4620 GCA_964526095.1 uncultured Anaerolineaceae bacterium
CCTCCTGAAAGCGCGCGCGCCACGCCTCCGGCAGGTCACGGATCGCAAGCCGGTCCTCCAGCAACGCCTTCTCGAAGTCGAAGCGCAACATGACGTGCAGGTTGTACGTCACCTCATCGGCATCGGTACGGATCAGCGAGCGCTCGACCTTGTTGATCGCGCGGTAGAACGTCTCCAGCGACACGTCGCGCAGTTGGGCGGGGAAGATCATCTGCAACGAGGGGTAGTAGTACTCCCAGAAGCGACGGCTGCGCCCGACGATGTTTTCCCACAGCCGGGACTGGCTCTCGTGCACGCCGGACGATGCCCCGCGCGCCAGGGGCGTGCCGTCGTAGGCGGGGTTCACGCCCTGCTCGTACATCGCGTGGCCGGACTCGTGCAGCGTGCTGAACAGCGCCTCGGCCAGGAAGTCCTCCTTGACGCGCGTCGTGATGCGCACGTCGCCGCTGGCGAAGCGGATCTCGTAGGGATGGTGTGTCTTGTCCTGGCGGCCCCGGTTGAAATCGTAGCCGAAGCGCCGGACGATCTCCGCGCCGAACGCAAGCTGCTGCGCCTCCGGGAAGTGCTGGCGCAGGCAGCTATCGTCGGCGGGCGGCTGATCCAGGATCGCCTGCACGATCGGCACCAACTGCTCGCGCAGCTCCGCGAAGATCGCGCCGACCGTCTCGGCCTTCATGCCGTAGTCACTGAAATCGATCAGCGGGTCGAGGATATGGTCGTAGCCGGGGAAGAAGTCGGCCAGTTGGCGGCTGAGGTCGAGCGTCTTTTCCAGGTAGGGCTGCACGCGCTTGAAGTCGTTCGCCGGGCGGGCCTCGGCCCACACCTGGTACGACTCGGCAGTGTGCTCGGCCATCAGCGCGGTGAAGTCCGCCGGGACCTTGACCTCGCGCTCGTAGGCGCGGCGCGTGGCGCGGATCAGGCCCGCCTCGTCCGAATCGTAGGGCAGGCTTTCAGCCCACGGCTCGAGTTCGTCCAGCAGGCGGCCAATGGCGGGGTCGGTGAACTTTTCGTGCGCCAGCTTCTCCAGCGTCGCCATCTGGCGGGCGCGGGCGGACGCGCCGCCGGGCGGCATGTAGGTGGACTGGTCCCAGTAGAGCACGGCGGCGGCAGTGCTGATGTCGTTGGCTTCGATCAAACGTGTCTTGAGTTCTTGAAATTTGGCTTCCACAGCAACCTCTTATCTCCAGGGGCGATGACCAGGGGGCTTGCCTGAATGGTTATACGCGGCATTGTAGCACAAGCGCGAGGGACGGGCCGGGGAACAAGCGCCAAATGAAATGAGGGCGGGTTTGCAAACCCGCCCCTACACGACGCGTGGAAATTCGCTTTTCTCCCCCTCTCCAACTTGATTGGAGAGGGGGCCGGGGGTGAGGTTTTACCCTTCCACGCGGATCGGAACCTCGTTCGAGACCTGGGCGTAGTTGCCGTCGATGCCCACGACCACCACGCGCAGCACGTAGTCCGCGGGCAGCAGGCCGCCGGGCGGGATCTGTTCCAGCAGGCCGCCGTCGACCGAATTGTAATGCCCCTCATGCACCGTCACGAAGTCAGCCCAGGGGCCACCCCGGATCTGCACCATGTAGTGCGTCGCCTGGTCCGGCGTGAAGTGCGCCGTGCCGACGATGTCAAGCTGCTGGCCGGTGGTCAGCGTCGTGCCGGGCGCGGGTGACAGGATCTGCGCGACGACGTTGGGGTTGCCCGCCACCGCCGGACCCGCCTGCAACATCTGTTCGTTGCACGCGAACTGCGGCAGGATGGCGATCCCCGCCGACTGCGCCCAGCGACGCGCGTAGAAGGCGTCCTGCTCGACGGGAGGCGGCGCGAGGAAATACTGCTCCTGCACGCCGGGCACCATGCTGGCGACCTCGATGGGCACCTGACAGTAACGCGGCGGCACGGTATGGCCGGAGGTATCCGTTGCGGCTACGGCGTTGGCGATCTCCGGCGACACCGGGAAGACCGCGACGCGGATCACGCCCGGCTCGACCTCGACCGGCTGCGGGCCGTTAGCCGACCGCTGCGGCGCGGGCGTCGGCTGGCCGGGAACGAGGTTGCCGTTGCTATCCGGCACGGCGGCGGGCGAGTCGAGGAACCACTCGGAGCGCCCCGGCGGGCAGCTCAGGGCCGGGTCGCGCAGCGCCGCGATGTTGCAGATCTGGCGGTTGCTCACGCCGGGCGGCGGCTGGAGATGCGCGTCGTCCGGCGGGCGCGGGCCGAGCCTGTCGAGCAGCGCCGCGTTGTTGTAGATGCGGGTCATCACGCTGTTCCAGATCGGCGCGGCGCCCTGCAACCCGGAGACGTTGATCATCTCCGTGTTGTCGGTGTTGCCGGTCCACACGCCCACCGCGATGTTGCGCGTGAAGCCGACGGTCCAGTTGTCGCGGAAGTCGTTGGTGGTGCCGGTCTTGACCGA
The DNA here is from genome assembly GCA_964526095.1 of uncultured Anaerolineaceae bacterium. GTDB lineage: Bacteria > Chloroflexota > Anaerolineae > Aggregatilineales > Aggregatilineaceae > Aggregatilinea. The sequence goes on from CAZGLU010000348.1 coordinate 2,414, forward strand.
GGTCGGCAGGCCGGGCGTATACAGCGGGCTGTTGCTCCCCATCGCGGCACTGCGGGCGTTGTTGTCGGCCAGGATGTCGCTGATCACGAACGCGATACGCTCGTCCATCACCTGCCGTCCGGTGGCGTTGACGCTGATCGAGCGATCCGTCAGCCGCGCGTCGCCGGGGCAGCCCTGCTCGTACTCGTACAGGATCTCACCGGCCGAGTTCGTCACACAGCGGATCGGCGTAGTGGGCACATAGACGCCGCCATTCGCCAGCACGGCATAGGCCGTCGTCAGCTCCAGCGGCGTGACCTCGCCACCGCCAAGCGTCAGCGAGAGGCCATACTGAGATGGGTCGTTGCTCAGGCTGGTCACACCGACACGGTTCATCATCCACAGCAGGTAATCCACGCCGACAAAGCGCAGCGTCTGCACCGCCGGGATGTTGTACGAGTTCGCCAGGGCCTCACGCATGCGCACCGGCCCGTGATACGTGCGGTCATAGTTAACCGGGCGGTACGCGGGCTGGCCGGGGATGCCGATCTCAACCTCGGTGTCCCAGATGACGTTGGCCGCGGTCCAGCCCTTTTCCATCGCGGCGGCATAGGTGAAGGGCTTCATGGCGCTGCCCGGTTGGCGCGCGGCGAGCGTGACGTTCACATTGCCGTCGATCGACTCGTCGTCATAGTTGACGCTGCCGACCATCGCCAGGATCTCGCCCGTTTCGGGCCGCAGCACGACGACCGCGCCGTTGGTCATGTGGTTGGACGCGCTCAACTGCGACACCTGCTCGCGCACGGCCTCCTCGGCGATGCGCTGGTAATCCATGTCGATCGTGGTGTAGACGCGCAGCCCGCCGCCCGACACCATGCGCCGGATCTCGTCGGCGGGCAGCCCCAACTCGCGCACGAGCAGGTTCTCCACCTCCGCCGTGGCGTACACGACGAAGTGGGGGGCCGCCTCCAGCCGCACGTTCGGGCTGGCGTACGACAGCGGCTCGGCATAGGCGGCGTCGGCCTGATCCCTGGTCAGGTAGCCCTCCTCCACCATGCGGTTCAGCACCAGCCGCCGCCGCGCCATCACGCGCCGCTGCACGTCCGGGTCGGGGTTGAGCGGGTCGAGGTCGGCGGGGGCCTGCGGCAGCCCGGCCAGCAGCGCCGCCTCGCCGATGGTCAGCTCCGAGGCGTGCTTGTTGAAGTACGTCTGCGAGGCCGCCTCGATGCCGTAGGCCAGATTGCCGTAGTAGATCTCGTTGAGGTACAGCTCCAGGATCTCGTCCTTGTCCATGCGCTGCGTGAGGATCACGGCCAGCAGGGCCTCCTCGATCTTGCGCCGGAGCGAGATCTCGGTGCGGTACTCGTAATCGAACAGCACGTTGCGGATCAACTGCTGCGTGATGGTGCTGCCGCCGGAGACGACATGACCCTCCTGCACGTAGTCCCTGGCGGCGCGCAGGATGCTGGGGATGTCGATGCCCCGGTTCTCGTAGAACGAGTCGTCCTCGATCGCGATGGTCGCGTCGATCAGGTGCTGCGGCATCTGCTCGAGCGGGATACGCGTGCGGCGGCCCTCACTGAAGACCTCGTCCAACTCGTTGCCGTGGCGGTCATAGATCACCGTCGTCTCGAACGACTGCCGGTCGTCGAGTCTCTCCAGCCCGCGGATCTCCTCCTCAAGCTGGCCGGTATAGTGGTCGTAGACGATCCACGCCATGATCAGCATGGACATCGCCATCACGCCGATGACGCCCAGGCAGCCCAGAAGCAGGCCCGGCCCGACCGCGCAGCCACGGCGGCCCCGGCGTCGGCGGCGCCCAACGGGCGGCGCGGCCTGCGGGGCAGGCATGGCATAGCCCGGCGCGGGCGGCATGCCGGGCGGCGGCTGGTAGACGGCCGCGCCAGGAGCGTAGCCCGGCCCGGAACGGCGCCGCGTGCCACGGCGCAGCTTGTTCTTGCGCGGCGGCTTGCCGGGAGGTGGATAGTTGGGTGGTATTGAATAGTTCATTGATCCGGTTGCTTCTCAGCCATCACGTCGAACGACGTCCGGCCTCAATAACCTTCATTGGACAGGGTGGGCGGATATGCCCCTCCATTGCTTCCATTGTATCAGGTGGAAGTATACGCTCACTATGCAACCGCCCTACGCCTGAGGCACGTTCCGGGCGCGGTGCGCGGCCAAGATCGGAAGAGCGTCGTGTAGGGAAAGAGTGTAGGATAGGGTGT
>CAZGLU010000349.1:0-4614 GCA_964526095.1 uncultured Anaerolineaceae bacterium
GCATCATCATCAGCGAGATCCCGTACCAGACGAACAAGACCAGCCTGATCGAGCGCATCGCGGATCTGGTGCGCAGCGGGCGCATCGAGGGCATCACCGACCTGCGCGACCTGAGCGACCGCACCGGCCTGCGCATCGTGATCGACGTCTCGCGCACGGCCAAGGCTGTGGACGTGCTGGCCGACCTGTTCCGCCTGACGCCGCTGCAAAGCACGTTCGGCATCATCATGCTCGCCCTGGTGGACGGCCAGCCCCGCCTGCTCAGCCTCAAGCAGGCGCTGCGCGTCTACCTCGATCACCGGCTGGAGGTCGTGCGGCGGCGCAGCGAGTTCGACCTGGCCCGCGCCCGCGAGCGGGCACACATCCTTGAGGGCCTGCTGGCCGCGCTCGAGAACCTGGACGAGGCGATCGCCATCATCCGCCGCTCGCGCACGGTCGATTCCGCGCACACGAACCTGTGCAAGCGCTTCAAGCTCTCCGACGCGCAGGCCGAGGCGATCTTGCAGATGCAGCTCCGCCGTCTGGCCGCGCTGGAGCGCCGCAAGCTGGAGGACGAGTACAAAGAAAAGGTCCAGTTGATCAAGATGCTGGAGGCCCTGCTGCGTAGCCCCAAGATGATGCGCATGGAGGTCGCCCGCGAGCTGAGCGAGGTGCGCCAAAAGTACGCTGACCCCCGGCGTACGGTCGTTATCAGCGGCCCGATGGGCGACATCCTCGCCGGGGACTTCCTCGGCCCTAGCACCGATCAGTGGGTCACGCTGACCGAGGGCGGGCTGCTCAGCCGCACCCATGAGGACGCCGCGCCGCGCGTCACGGTCGAGGTCAAGGACCCGCCGCTGGCGATGATGGGCAGCAACAGCACGCACACGCTGTACCTTTTCACGGCGGAGGGGAACGGCGCGACGATCCCGGTGTCCGTGCTGCAGCAGTCCGACGATCCGGAGCAGGGCGCGTCGTACACGACCGTCAGCCCGCTGCCGGAGCGCGCGGAGATCACCACCGCGATCAGCCTGCCGCCGGAGTTGGATACCGGCTACCTCGTCATGCTCACCGAGCGGGGCGAGGTCAAGCGGCTGCGCCTGGAGGACCTGCCGGGCCTGACCTCCAACGTCTTCAAGCTGATGGACGTGGAGAAGGGCGACCGCCTGATCTGGCTGGACTGGGTGGACGACGAGGGCGAGGTGATCCTCGCGACGCGGGCGGGCATGGCGATCCGCTTCAAGGTGGCGGACGTGCGGCCCACCGGGCTTGGCGCGGGCGGTATGCGCGCCGTGAAGCTTAAGGGCGCCAAGGATCGCGTCGTCGGGGGAGGCGTGGTCGAGCCGGGCGCGAGCCTGTGGGTCTGCACCGATACCGGCGTCGCCAAGTTCACGCCGATCGATGAATACCCGGTGCAGGGACGTGCCGGGCAGGGCGTCATCACGATGAAGCTCCCCTCGGACGCGCAGGGCCTCGCCGTGGCGACCGTCGGGCGGCCGGATGACAACATCGTGCTCGTGACGAACCGGGGCAAGCCGAAGTACATGCGGATCGGGTTGGCGCAGCAGGCGCGCCGGGCCAGCAAGGGCGACTACGTCATCTCTCTGAAGCAAAAGGAAGTCGTGACGCGCGTCGTGAAGCTGGTCGGGCGGCGGGCCATCCCCGTGCCGGTGCCCGAGGCCGCCGACGCCGGTTAGCGTGCCCTTGACGGCTCTCCGAACTTGGCGTAAGCTACTCCTGTTTCACGGCGATGGAGTTCGCCGCAACCGCCCCACAGGGCTGATGACTCCTGCTGATTGAACGGACCGGTCGGCAGGGGATCACGTGAGTGAAGGATGCCCACCGCACGGTGGGCTTTTTGATCGAAGGGTGAATGAGCGAGACGATAGTGCAACGGTTACTCCTGATTGCGCTGGCGGGCGCCTTCGGCACGCTGGCGCGGTATGGGCTGAGTGGGGCGGTTCAGCGCGCGGTGGGCGGGCACCTGCCTTGGGGCACATTGGTGGTGAACGTGATCGGCTGCTTCCTGTTCGGCGTGGTCTGGACGCTGGCTGACGAGCGGTTCGCCATCGATGCCGAGACCCGCGTCGTGGTATTGGGCGGGTTCATGGGCGCGTTTACCACGTTCTCGACCTTTATCTTTGAGACGAGCGGCTTCCTGCGTGCGGAGCAGTGGGCGCTGGCGACGGGCAATGTCGCGCTGCAGGTGGTTGTCGGCATTGTCTCGTTCTTTGGGGGCGTGCTGCTCGTCCGCGCGCTGTAGGCAGGTTGCCGCGCGCTGGCGAACGCGTCACAATCAAAGACGGGGACCGCGCCGCACCAGTGGATTGAGAACCCGCCCGTGACCGTTCCGCCCGAATCCGTTGCCTCCGATCCCGCCGCCGCGCGCGAAGGCGGGCCGCTGGCCGACCTCGTCGGGCTGTTGGGGCGGTCCGGCACGTACGCCCTCAGCGACATCCTCAAGCAGGCGATCAACTTCCTGCTGCTGCCGCTCTACACCGCTTACCTCAGCCGCGCCGACTACGGCGCGCTCTCGATCGCGCTTGCCGCCGCCGCCGTGCTGGAGGTGATCTACGGGCTGGGGCTGCGCGGCGCGGTCGGGCGCCTGTACTTCGACCAGCGTGGCCCGGAGCAGGTGCGCGCCTTCCTCGGCACGATCGCGTGCTTCCTGGCCGCGTACGGCCTGCTGCTGAGCGCCGTTCTGCTGCTCGTCGGCCCCGTGCTGTGGCCGCTGTTCGGCCTTGCCGGGCAGGTGCCCTTTTCGCCGTACATCGTCCTGGTCCTGCTGACGGTGCCCCTCAACACGCTCGGCCTCGCGCTGGTGCTGCCGCTGTACTACACGCGCGGGCAGGCGCTGCGCTACGCCGCCTACAGCCTGTTCAGCTTCGCCCTGGTCACCGGTGCGACGGTGCTGTTCGTCGTCGGGTTGGGGCAGGGCGCGGTCGGGGCGCTGTGGGCGCGCCTGATCGCGGCGCTGGTCGTGCTGCTGCCGACGCTCGCCATCCTGGCACGCAACGTGCGCCCCATGCTGCGCCGCGACCTGCTCGCCCCGGCGCTGGCCTTCGGCGTGCCGCTCGTGCCGCACCTGCTCGCGACCTGGGCGCTGAACTTCTCGGACCGCATCATCCTCGGCCAGTTCGTGCCGCTCGACGACGTGGGTGTGTACGCGGTCGGCTACCAGTTCGGGCTGGTGGTGAGCGTGATCATCACCGGGATCAACAACGCGTGGACCCCCTGGTACTTCCGCGCCCATAGCGAGGGCCGCCGCGCGCACATCCCCGCCTTCGTGACCTACTTCGTGATCGTGATCGCCGGGCTGGCGCTGCTGGCCGCGCTGCTGGCCCGCGATGCCGTGACGATCATGACCGCACGCGCCTATCACGGCGCATGGGTGATCGTGCCCCTCGTCGCGGCGGGCTACTTCCTGAACGGCCTCGCGCTGCGCTTCCTCGACGTGCTGCTGTTGCACAAGCGCACCGCCGTGATCCCGCTCACGACGCTCGCCGCCGGGCTGGCGAACGTCGCCTTTAACCTCGTCGCGATCCCGCGCGTGGGCCTGATCGGTGCGGCGTACGGCACGGTCGTCGGCTATGCCGTGCGCCTCGTCCTGACCGCGTACTACGCCGCCCGCACCGGCCCGCTGCCGTTCGAGTGGGGACGCGTGCTGCGCGTCGCGGCGCTGGCGGGGGCCGTCGCCGTGCCGGGCCTGCTCGTGCAGCTTGAGTCCGTTTGGGCGGATGTGCCGGTTAAGCTTGTGCTGTTCGCGCTCTATCCCGCGCTATTGCTGGCGACGGGCACCCTCACCGCCCGCGAGCGGGACGCGCTGCGCCGGGGTGCGCGGGCGTTGTGGGGTAGGGCGGTATGACGCGCCTCGTGTTGTTTTCCGGGGCGGCGGCGCTGGACGGGTTCGCCCTCGCGCCGGGCGACGTGCTTGTGCCGCTGGACGAGGACGCAGCGGCAGCGATCGCGGCGCGTGGCTGGGCGGATGCGGCCCTCGACCTGCCGCCCTTCGGGGCGCTGCGTGCGGCAGCGCTGGCCGAGGCGTTCGACACGGCCCGCGCGATCCTCACCGCGCTGGACGCCGACCCCGGCTGGCGCGCGCTGCTGGCCTATCGCGGCTACGACCTGCGCCCGATGGCGCTCAAGAACCTGTTCTTCGCCCTGGAGGACCTCGCGCTGGCCCGCCACGTCGCAGGGCTGGCCGCCCGCACGCCGCACGCCGCCGTGTGCCTGCTCGACCGCGACCCGGCCCGCCGCCGGGCCGTGGCGTCCGTGCTGCCCACGCTTGACGGCGGACCGGCGCCCGTGCCGTGGCGCGCGCGGCTCCTGCCCGCCGCCCGTTTCGCCCGCGACCGCTGGCGCGTCTGGCGTGCGGCGCGGCCCGACCCGTCCCCCCGCCGCCCGGTGATCGTCTTCCTCGACGCACCGCACCGCGCCCGGATCATGGCGCGGACGCTGGCGCTGCTGGCGCCGGATCACGCGCTGCACGTTGCCCGCGTTGAGCCGTTCGCCTGGCCGCCCGACCTCGCCGTGACGCCGGAGCGGGCCTATCCCTGGTACGCCTGGACCCCGCCGGGCACGGCGCTGCGGGTCGCGCGGCACGTCTTCGGGGCGCGCGTCAGCACGGCGCTGGAC
>CAZGLU010000350.1:0-4604 GCA_964526095.1 uncultured Anaerolineaceae bacterium
CGTGGTTCGATCCTGCTGCTGTGCGCGGCCCTGCTGGCCGGGGCGCTGATCTTCGCCCTGGCCGCCGGGACGCAGAGCATCCCCGCCGGTGAGGTGCTCGACGCGCTGCGCGGTAGCGAGTCGGTGCGGCGCTCCGCGCAGGTGATCGTGCGTGAGGTGCGCCTGCCGCGTGCCCTTGTCGGGGCGCTGGTCGGCCTGAACCTCTCCGTGGCGGGCGTGATGCTGCAAGGCGTCGTGCGCTCGCCGCTCGGCGACCCGTACGTGTTGGGCGTGTCGGCGGGCGGCGGCTTCGCGGCGGCGGTCACGCTGCTGCGGTGGGAGGGCTTCCCGGCGAGCGCGGTGCCTGTGGCGGCGTTCCTCGGATCGCTGGTCGGGGCGCTGATCGTGTACGCGGTCGCCTGGGACGGCACCGGCGCATCCACCGTGCGGCTGGCGCTGGCGGGCGTGGCGGTCACGGCGATGATCAACGCCTTCACCACGACGGTCGTCGCGATGACGGTCACCGTCGGGGCGCAGGCGGTCTTCCAGTGGCTCGTGGGCGGGCTGTACACCGCCGGGTGGGACGCGCTGGACCTGATCTGGCCCTACAGCGCGGTCGGCCTCGTGGCGGCGCTGCTGCTGGCGGGCCGCGCGAACGTGCTCGCGCTGGGCGACGAGATCGCGCAGGGGTTGGGCTTGCGCGTCGAGCAGACCCGCTTCCTCATGAGCGCGGTCGCGGCGGTGTTGGCCGGTAGCTCGGTGGCGGTGGCCGGGCTGGTGGCGTTCGTTGGGCTGCTGGTGCCGTTCGTCGCGCGCCTGCTGGTCGGCTCGGACTACCGCTTCCTGATCCCAACGAGCGCGCTGCTCGGCGCGGCGCTGATGGTCGCGGCGGACACGGCGGCGCGTTACACGTTCCCGGCGCTGCTCGGCCAGTCCGGGATCGAGTTCCCCGTCGGCATCCTCACGGCGGTGATCGGCGGGCCGCTGTTCCTGTGGCTGGTGCGGGGGAGGCGGGCGCAGTGGTGAGCGGACCGGCGGATACCCCCATCCTTCGTGCGGAGGACCTCGCGCTCGGCTATCGGCGCGGCGACCCGGTCGTGCGGGACCTGGCGCTCGACGTGCGGCGCGGCGAGATCGTCACGCTTGTGGGGCCGAACGGCTCCGGCAAAAGCACGATCCTGCGTGCCCTGGCGCGCATCATGCGGCCACGACATGGGGCGGTGTACCTCAACGGGCACGCCATTCACCGGCTGTCCACGCGCAAGGTCGCGCAGCAGCTCGCCATCCTGCCGCAGAACCCGCTCGCGCCCGGCGACCTGACGGTGCGCGACCTCGTGCAGCGGGGCCGCTTCGCGCGGCAGGCGTGGTGGCGCGCATCGAGCGCACGCGACCGCGACGTGATCGCCTGGGCGCTGGAGGTGACCGGCCTCGCCGGGCTGGCCGCGCGGCGGCTGCACACGCTCTCCGGTGGCGAGCGTCAGCGGGCGTGGATCGCGCTGGCGCTGGCGCAGGAGCCGGAGATCCTGCTGCTCGACGAGCCGACGACGTTCCTCGACATCAGCCACCAGCTTGAGGTGATGGCGCTGCTGCAAAAGCTGAACGCTGACGACGGCCTGAGCATCGCGATGGTGCTGCACGACCTGAACCAGGCCGCACGCTTCAGCCACCGGTTGATCGCCATCCACCAGGGGCAAGTGTACGCAGCAGGGCCGCCCGACGAGGTTATGACAGACGCCATGCTGCGTGAGGTCTTTCGTGTGGAGGGCGTGATCACGCGTGACCCGCACACGGACACGCCGCTCTTTACGCCCCTGCGTTCGCTGCGCGGCATCGAGGGGGCAGGGGATGGCCCAGGTAGCGCCCCGCCGCGCGCCTAGGCCGTGCCGACGATTGGCGGGCTACATCCCCCGGTCCCGCCGGTAGAGGTACATCAGCGCGCCCGCGATCCCGGCGAACATCGGCAGCGGGAAGGCTTCCTTCAGCAGCGCGAGGATGCTCAGGATCACGGCGAAGATCGCGTTGAAGACGCCGAGGATCGCCAGCACCACGGTCGAGAAGGCCCGCAGCACGGAGGCCAGCCGCAGCAGCATCACGATCCCGACGCCGATCATCAGTAGTTGGCCGATCGGGGACTCGGCCGTGGCCGGGTGGGGCGAACGTTGTTGTGTCGTCATTCCACACTCCCTGTTATCGTAGGTTGTCGCTCCTGCTCTGGATGATTACGCAGATTATACGAGCGAAACCGGGACGCGTGCCAAGCGAGACGTGCCCGGCACGGCCAGGGAGGGGCGTTGGTGGGGCGCTAGCTCCGCAGGCGGTTGAACAGGTACACCAGGCCGCCCACAACCGCGGCGACGAACAGCAGCCCGAACACGACTTTGGCGATCGCCACCAGCAGGTTGAGGATCACCAGCGCGCCCAGGATCATGAGGACGAGCATCACCGCGCGGCTGAGGAGTGAGGCCGAATTCTGGCGGGCCATCGTAGTTTCCCTTTCACTTCACAACTGCCGTACAGTCCTTAATACGCAGGAGCACGCCGCGCGGTTGCAGCCGACGCAGCGGGTGGTTACAGTCTGAGAGTATCAAATCCTGACGTCGGCGGTCGAAGCGGAGCGCGTTGCAGCCGACGCAGCGGGTGGTTACAGTCTGAGAGGGAGACGTATCAGGAGGGCTGGCATGGACGAGAACCGTACGGTGAACATCGCGATCCAGGTCGTGCCGCTGGCGGCGGACGCCTATGCCGTCGTGGACCGCGCGATCCAGGTGATCATGGCGAGCGGGCTGAAGTTCGAGGTCGGCCCGATGGAGACGACCATCGAGGGGCCGTTCGACCGGGCGTGGGAGGTGGCCCGCGCGGCGCACCTAGAATGCCTGCGGGCGGGCGCGGACCGCGTGCTGACGTACATCAAAATCCTGGATGGGCAGGCGGGCGCCGACGAGATGCAGGGGCGCACCGAGAAGTACCGGTAGCCCTAATTACTTCCCGTCTTAAATCGGAACGATCCGCTTGCCAACGCCCGGCGAGCTGTGCTACGCTTGAATCGACACGGACAATAAGAGCCGGGTTTGCGTAAGGCGGATCGCTGCGACTCCCCGCTCACCAGAAGCGCCGTGGCTGTAACGGCCACGCACAGGTTGCGCTACGGGTGGCAGTTTGAGCCACCAACGGAGGGTGCGCGGCGCACGAACGTTCGATCTGCCATGGGCTGGCCGACCGCCAGTGACCTGCACGGGTCCGGTTCGCGGGATAGGGGCCAACATCCCGAAAACGTTGGCCAAATTCAGTACCCTTTTACAAAGCTCAAGAATCGCATTATCGTACGGATCGCCCCTTCACCTAGGGGCGATTTTTTGCGCCCGCTGCCGCCCGCTCACAACGCGAAGCCGTCTACCTGGTACGGCGCGACCGGGATGCCCGGCAGGGCGGCCCGCAGGGCGGCTTGCAGCGCGCGCTGCTCCGCCGCGACCTCGTCGGGCGTCAGGGGGGTGATGCCCGCCTCGGCGGCCTGCGCGGGGTATTCCGTGCCCGGCGCGGGCACGTAGCTCGACAGGTAGACGAGGTCGCCCGGCCCCAGGCCCATCGCGCGGACGGCCTCGACGGAGCGGGCGCGATGGCGCTCACGGAAGCGATCCCCGCCGATGCCGACCATCAGGATCACCCCAACGCCCACGCCCCCGGCCCGCAGGTCGCGCACCGCGTCGATGGCGGCCTGCGCGGTCCCCGGTTTGTTGAGGAAGCGCAGCAGGTCGTCGTCGCCTGTTTCAAGCCCGATGTAGGCGCGTGTCAGGCCGAGGTCGCGCAGCGCAGCCCAATCCGAGGCGGACTTGCGCACCGCGTCGAAGGCGCTCACGAACGAGAACACCGGGCGCGGCCCGTCGGGCAGCCCGAACATGGATTGGGCGATCTCCAGCAGCGCCAACAGCCGGGCCTGCGGGATGATCAGCGCGTTGGCGTCCGCCAGGAAGATGCCGCGCCGCAGGCTCAGCCCGTCGCCGTAGAAGTCCCGCACGCCCTCGCAGTGCGCGCGGAACGTCGCCGGGCTGTGGATGCGAAACGGGCGGTCACGGTACAGGCCGCAGAACGTGCAGCGGTTCCACGAACAGCCCTCCGTGGCCTGCAACACCAGCGCGAGGTACTGGTCCGGCGGCAGGATGCTGACCGGCTTGTACAGCGCGCGGAAGGCGGCGGCGTCCGCCGCGAGGCGCTCCGGGCCGAACGCCAGCACCTTCGCCAGCGCCTCCCACAGCAGCAGGCGGTCGTCGGGCGTGAGGTCGAGGCGCGGCGCGACGGCGGCCAGATCGCGCAGGCGGCTGAAGACGTGCGCCAGCAGGGCGCTCGCCTCCTCTGGGGGCAGCTCGCGCCGCCGGGCGTGGGCCGCGCCGCGCTCCAACACACGCCCGTCCAGCGCGCGCTGGTAGCTGCGCCCGCCGACGAACAGCCCCAACAGCCGCCCGGCGCGGTCGAAGCTGTAGCTTTCCCCGAAGCACGGCGACAGCACCAGCGCCGCGCCCGCGAGGCTGGCCGTGATCGTGTCGCCGGTGGTGGGGTGGGTGACGTGGATCGGCATGGGTGGGTTCGAGCGCGCCGCCCCGATTCCGGCGGAACCGGGGCGGCGTGGGTCT
>CAZGLU010000351.1:0-4589 GCA_964526095.1 uncultured Anaerolineaceae bacterium
CCCCCACCACCCTAACCTACACTCTTTCCCTACACGACGCTCTTCCGATCTAGCCCCCCAGGCTCGTGTGCGGTTACCTCTATTTTAGCCGATCCGGGCCTGAAAACGGCGCCGAATAGGACCAAAGTATGCCCCACGCTTACCGCACCCATAAGAGCGAAAATCAACGACCGGCGCGCGTCCCCGGTGCGGAGCGTATCGCGCGCCAGCCTATCAATAACAACACCGTCGGGCAGCGGGCGTCACGCGGAAATGTTGAAGCGCTGCTCCAGCAGCGACAGCAGCGGCGTGAGGTCCGGCTCGTCCAGGGTGACGGTCGCCGCCTCGCGCACGCGGTCATCGTAGGGCATCACCGCCACGCTCCACCCAACCCGCTCGAACATCGGGATGTCGAACAGGGACGCGCCGAACGCAATGCATTCCTCGGGCGCGGCGCCGACCTCGGCCTGGACACGGGCCACCAACTCGCCGCGCTCCTCGTCGCGCAGGCAGATCTCGATCTCGCCCGTCAGCTCCCCGTCCTCAACACACAACTCGTTGGCGAACCAGTACCGCGCGCCGAGCGCCTCGGCCTCCGGCTTGAGCTGCAAGTCGAAGCCGCTGCTGATCAGCACCAGATCGACGCCGGCCTTGCGCAGCCGGGCCGCCAGCTCACGCGCGCCGGGGAGCCAGGCGATCTGGCTCAGAAGCAGCTCGACCCGTTCCGCGTCCTGCCCTTCCCACAGCCGGGCCTCGGCGCGGTGCCAGCGGTCCACCTCCTGCGGGCGCTGCTGGAACTTGAACGTGTATTCGAGCGACTCCTCCATCAGGTCGAGGCGGCGGTGCAGGTAATCGTAAGGATTAAATTGGGGGTGCAGCGTGCCGATCACGTTGAAGAAGGCGAGTTTAATGGGGCCAGGCATACTAACTCTCCAGGCACACTATTGTGAACTAAATCACGATCATCAGTGTAACGCCTCCGCCGCCGAGCCTATAGTGTCAAACGGCGCGATCCGGCTGACTAATGCACAGATCGCGCCGTTCGCGGGGAGCGGGCCCCCTAGTCCGCCGGGGTGACCGCCAGGAAGCCGAGGTCACGCGTGAAGATCAGGCGCGGCCAACTGAACACGTTGGCGTTCACCGGCCCCGACTCGTCCGCCGAGGGCGGCGGATCGTCCGCACGCAGGACGACGAGGGCAGCGGGCAGCCCCTCGGCCTTCGTCGCCAGCGCGCGGTCGAAGGCCACGGACTCGGTCAGCGGCGCCCCGGTGCGCAGGCTGGCGTAGTTCTGGATGCGGTCGGCCAGCACGCTCGCGGCGGCGTCCGCGTCCACGCCGGGCGGGAAGACCACGACCAGCGTCAGGTACGTGGCGCCCGCGCCGTGGCCGGTGGCGAAGGCGGTCAGCAGGTACGGCGGCAGCTCGCCTGCCGGGGCCAGTTCCTCCAGCAGGGCCTCGGCCTGCTCGGCGGTCATCGCCTCACCCAGCAGCGCGGACGCGGGATCACCGGCCTGCATCCCTTCCATCAGGATCAGGCCGATCAACGTGCCGGTATCGTCCAGCGCCGGGTCGTCCAACGCCGCCACCGCCGCGCGGAAGGCGGGCACCTCCGCGACGGACGCGCCGGACCCCGCATAGGCGTTCAGCGCGCCCTCGATCACATCGGTCCCCCGCGCGACCAGCAGCGTGCCGTCCTCCAGCACGGCGATGCGGTTCAGGGTGCCCATGCGGCCCACAGGCGGGCCGTCGAAGTCGAGCGCCACCGCGTAATCGTCGTTGAGGCTGTACAACGTGCCACCCGCGTCGAGCGGCTCCGCCGCATAACCCGCCGCCTCCAGAAGGTCCGGGACCTGCCCCGCCTCGCCGGTCGGCTCCAGGATGGTGATGTTCTCCGGCAGGTTGTCGCTGTACGTGAAACGCTCGACGGTGAACAGGTCGAAGCCGTAGTAGTCGCCCTGGTCACCGGCCAGGAGGTACTCAACGCCGAGCGCGGGCGGCGGGACCGTCTGCGCCGTGAGGATCATCTGGATGCGCGCCCGTGTGTCGCGGTCCAGGTCGTCCAGATCGTCCTGGTCGGTGATCGGGTCGATGCCCCAGCCCGCGTACCACGCCCCGACGTCGCCATACGTGACCATGCGCCGGTGCTCGGCGGTGTTCGGGATGAACCCCAACAGCCGCAGGATCGGGTTACCCTCGTCGGACTGCGCGGCTGCGGGCGCACCCCCGACCTCCAGCAGAATGGCCTGGAAAACGACCAAGAGAACGACCAAGAGCGCCACGATCCATCGTTTGTGCTGCCGTTTGTGCTGCAACATAGCCTCCTTGTGCCTTGCCCCTTGTGCCTTTGATGGTACGCATCGGCCCCCTGCCGCCACCCGCGCGCACCCACCAAGCATAGCACAAACATGCGCTGCATCAGCCGGTCGCCGGGAAGTCAGCGGTGACTCCCTCGCCACACGTGGTAAGATCGGCGCACGTTCCTGTCAGTGAAGGGGGAAACCATGCGCCATGCCACGCGCCGCCTGATCAACGGCGCCGCCGTGTGTTTCGTGCTGTTCGCCATGCTGGCCCTGGTGGGCGGTCGCGCCCTGGCCCAGGGTGGCTGCGACGGGTTGATCGCGCCGAACCTGTCAAGCGGCGGCGCCGGGCAGGTCACGTCGCCCTACGGCGTCAGCGTAAAAAACATCCCGGCGACGGGGGCAGGCGGTGCCGCCGAGGTCGCCACGCTGCCGCAGGGCGCGGTGTTCACCGTGCTGGACGGCCCGCAGTGCAACCAGGGCTACGTGTGGTGGCAGATCCGGCTGACCAACGGGATCGTCGGATGGGCGGCGGAGGGCAGCGCGACCGACCGGTTCATGGAGCCGGCCACCGTCGGCCTGCACACCTACCGTGTCAGCCCGGACCGGGGCACCATCACGCGCTTCTTTGTGACGCCGGAGGGCGCGGCACGGCGGGAGGCGGTCTTCACCGTGCCGCCGGTCGAGGCGACCCCGGCGGACGCGTGGCAGCCGGTCGAGCAGGAGGCGCTGACCCAGGGCCTCGCGGACGTCGAGCAGAACTGCCCGGAGCGCCTGATCGGCACGCTCTGGGAGGACGAGGCGTCACGCGCGGCGCCCCTTGAGACCCCCCTGCCCGCCGACGACTACACCTTTTACCCGGCGCCGGACGGCGAGCGCTTGGTCCTGGTGCGCACGCTGCAACTCCCCCTGCCGCGCTGCGACGCCGCCTTGCCTGATCACGCGGGCATGGGCCGCGTCACGCTGCTCGACGTGGCGGGGACGGAAACGGAGTTGTTCCCGTTCCCGCAGCACGGCACGGTCCCGCCCTCCCAGGACCGCTACGCCCTCACCGTGCCGAACGCGCCGCGCGTCTACCTGGACGAAGTGCGTTGGTCCCCCGATGGCGCGCACATTGCGTTCGTCGCCGCCTACCGCGACACCTGTGATGACGCGGCCTGCACGCGCTTCCACGTCTACGTGTGGGACGTGGCGCGCGGCCAGCTTTACGTGCCGGGCGAGGGGCGGCACGTCGCCTGGACGGAGGGCGGCGCGTGGCTGTACGTCTTCCGTCTGCTGGCGGACGACGAGGGCGCGCCGCACGCGAACCTCGCTCGCATGCGGCCCGACGGCACCGAGCGCGTGGCGGTCCCGCTGCCGGGGGGCACGGTCGCCCTCTCCACGACGCAGACGGGCCTCGGCTTCCCGTGGAACGAGGCCGGAACGCGCGTCCTGCTCGGCAGCGGGGGCACCGACGCCGTGACGATCTACACCCTCGCCGACCGCAGCCTGACGCCAGCGCGCGCCGTACCGGAGCTGGCCCCGGCGCCCAACCGCCTCGCGGTGGATTACGTGTTCGGGGAAACGGCGCTGCTGTGGACCACCATTCGCGGCGAGTTCCTGGTCCAGGACCTGCGCGAGGACACGGTCCGCCTGCTGGAAAGCGAGGTCGCCTCGACTGGCGTGCCGCTGCGTGCCGTGCGACTCTTCATCACCGGGCAGCACGCCCTGCTCGAGATGGCGGACGGCACGGCCTACGTGCTCGACGTCGCGGCGGACCGTCTGCGCCCGGTCGTGTTCGGGGGGTAGCGCCGCGCGGCGCTTGGCATTCCCCGCGCCCGGTGGCACGATCTGATCGCGCCGGGTTCGTGCCCCGGCACCGGATCACCACCACGGGAGCCGACCGATCACCATGCCCCCTGCACGCGGCCCGCGCGCCGCGATCGTGGCGCTGCTGCTGCTTCACTTCCTGCTGCGCGTGGCCCACCCGCTGGCGCTGCCCGGCTACGTGGACGAGGGCAGCCACCTCGCCCGCGCGCGCGTGGCGTACCGCTTCGCGGAGAACCCGCTGACCACCGGCCACGGGAAATTCCTGTTCTACTACTGGCTCGGCCTGTTCGGGCCAGCACACACGGGCGAACTCGCCGCCGGGCGGCTGGCCGTCGCGCTGTTCTCGCTGCTGACGGCGGCGGCGGTCGCGGCGGCGGCACGCGACCTGTTCGGGCGCGGCGCGGCCCCCGTCGCGCTGGCGCTCTACGCGCTGGCGCCGTTCGCCGCCTTCTTCGAGCGCATGGCCCTGGCGGACCCCTTCGCGGGCGGACTGGGCGCACTGCTG